>JAUYUF010000118.1 GCA_030694835.1 Flavobacteriaceae bacterium
GTTGCTGACATGATTAAAATATGAGGTGGAATGTCATTTTTCTTCCACATTTTAGAACGTTGCTCCACTCCAAATCGATGTTGTTCATCAATGATGGCCAATCCTAAATTGTTGAATTGTACTTTTTCTTCAAATAAAGCATGTGTACCTATTAAAATTTGAAGATTTCCATTTTCTAATTCTTCGTGTATGACTCTTCTATCTTTTGTTTTTACAGATCCTGTTAATAATTTAATCTGAATATTCATCGGTTTTAACAACTCAGAAAAAGTTTGAAAATGCTGATTCGCTAAAATTTCTGTGGGCGCTAACAAAGCTGTTTGAAATCCGTTATCCAAGGCAATTAACATGCTCAATAACGCAACAATCGTTTTGCCAGAACCAACATCTCCTTGTAATAAACGGTTCATTTGCGCCTTTGAACCCATATCTTTTCTGATTTCTTTGATGACTCTTTTCTGCGCATTAGTCAATTCAAACTCCAGATGTTGTTGGTAAAATTGATTAAAATAGTTACCCACAGTATCAAATTGATGTCCTTTGATCTTAAATTTCCTAAGAATGTTTTTCCGAATCAATTGTAATTGAATAAAAAACAATTCTTCAAATTTTAAACGAAATTCAGCCTTTGTCAATAATTCTTGATTAGCTGGGAAATGAATATTTTTATAAGCTTCTAATCGAGAAACGAGATGATATTGTTCAATAATTGGTTGAGATAAGGACTCTTTTAATTGCTGATTAATTTCTATCAATAAATGTTCAACGATGGTAATCATGGCTCTATTAGAAAAACCTTTTTTGGAGAGCATTTCCGTTGAAGGATATACGGGCTGCATAGCAGAATGCATACTTTTGTTAAAATCATCTAGCAAATCCATTTCAGGATGTGGCATATTATAAACACCATTAAAAAGATTGACTCTTCCAAAAATGACATAAGTAGTATTAATTTTCAGATTACTTTTAATCCATTTGACTCCTTTAAACCAGACTAATTCCATTGTATCATTTCCATCAGAAAAAGTAGCTACTAGCCTACTTCCCATTTTTTGTTCAACAGTTCTTAAATGTGTAATTTTTCCAATAATCTGAATTTCAGAACTATTACCTTCAAGCTGATTAATTTTATAAAATTGTGTTCTATCAATATATCTATTCGGAAAAAAATTTAATAAATCTTGCAAAGTATAAATAGCAAGTTCTGACTTTAACAATTCTGCACGCGCAGGACCAACTCCCTTTAAATAAGCTATTGAGGTATGTATATTTAATGGTTGCATAGGCTAATTTACAGCTACGAAGATAAGAAATGCAGTAAACTTTTATATCTTTGCACATCAATTTTATAAAATGCGATTACACAGAAATTTAGTCCTTACCGTTATTGATGCCTTAAACGAAATATTTAATGAAAATTTATATGCCGATAAGGTGGTAGAAAAATCATTAAAACGCGATAAACGTTGGGGTGCTAGAGATCGTAAATTTGTAGCTGAAACTATTTATGATATTGTTCGTTGGAAACGTTTATACAATGAAATTGCAGGCACAAAAGATCATTATACACGTCCTAACTTATGGAAAATATTTACAGTCTGGGCTGTTTTACATGAAATAAAACTACCGGATTGGAATCAATTTGAAGGAACACCTGAACGAAGAATCAGAGGAATGTTTAATGATCTTCAAAAAGATCGCCGTTTTAGAGAATCTATTCCAGATTGGATGGATGAATTGGGTATAAAAGAATTAGGAGAAACTGTTTGGACTGAAGAAATTAAAGCACTCAATGTTAAAGCTGAAGTAATACTTAGGGTAAACACCATAAATACTAACAAATTTGAACTTCAAAAACAATTAGAGCAAGAAGAAATTGAAACAGAGTTTCTTCCAGGTCATGATAGTGCTTTAAAGTTAGTAGAACGCAAAAATGTGTTTTTAACAGAAGCATTTTCTAACGGATTATTTGAAGTACAAGATGCATCATCACAATTGGTGGCAGATTTTTTAGAAGTGGAACCTGGAATGCGAGTGATTGACACTTGCGCTGGAGCTGGTGGAAAAACCTTACACATTGCTACTTTAATGAAAAATAAAGGTCAGATTATCGCTTTAGACCTATACGATTCTAAATTGAGCCAACTAAAAAAGCGCGCCAGACGCAATGGCATTTTTAATA
>JAUYUF010000140.1 GCA_030694835.1 Flavobacteriaceae bacterium
TATCCTATAAAATGGATAAGGATTTGATTGATAAATATCGTAAAAGTTCCGTAGCTGTAACCAATGTTTCTGTAGAAGAAATAAACCAAATTAAAGAGTTATTTTTAACAACTTTAGAGAATCTAGAAAGTGATTTAAATCAACAAAAATTTTCTACATTTAATTACTATAAAACCAGTATGGGATTAGAATTAACCTCTATTGAAGATTGTATTCCTTTTATGGCTTATCATGAAGGAATTCATTTAGGAATTATACTTTCCATGAAAAAATTGATATCAAAATAAATATGAAATTTAACACTAAAACAATACACGGAAATCAGCATCACGATCCCGCAACAGGTGCAGTGATGACACCTATTTATCAAACTTCAACATATGCACAGAAGTCACCTGGAGATCATAAGGGGTTTGAATATTCAAGAACTGGAAATCCAACAAGAACTGCATTAGAAAACATGTTGGCAAGTATTGAAAATGGTCAATATGGATTAGCTTTTGGATCAGGTTTAGCGGCTATTGATGCCGTGATTAAGTTACTAAATCCTGGAGATGAGGTTATATCTACCAATGATTTGTATGGTGGAACCTATCGAATATTTACAAAAATATTTGAAAAATATGGCATCAAGTTTCATTTTATCGGAATGGGAAATCCTTCAGAAATTGAAAAATACATCAATAAAAATACTAAATTGATTTGGGTAGAAACCCCTACAAATCCAATGATGAATATTATCGATATTGAAGCAGTTTCAAAAATAGCTAAGAAGAATCAACTTTTATTAGCCGTAGATAACACCTTTGCAACTCCTTATTTACAACAACCATTGGATTTGGGAGCAGACATTATTATGCATTCTGCTACTAAATATTTGGGGGGTCATTCTGATGTAGTAATGGGTGCTTTAGTAGTAAAAGATAAAGATTTGGCAGATCAGCTTTATTTTATCCAAAATGCTTCGGGAGCTGTTTGTGGACCAATGGATAGTTTTTTAGTATTAAGAGGAATTAAAACTTTACATGTTCGTGTTCAACGTCATTGTGAAAACGGGAAAACGGTGGCTCATTTTTTAGCGAATCATCCAAAAGTAGGAAAAGTATACTGGCCAGGTTTTGAAACCCATCCAAATCATGAAGTGGCTAAAAAGCAAATGAAAGATTTTGGAGGGATGATTTCTTTTACTACCAAAGGAGATCGTTTAGAAGACGCCATTAAAATTGTTGAGAATCTAAAAATATTTACCTTGGCAGAGTCTTTAGGAGGGGTAGAATCATTAAGCGGACATCCAGCTTCTATGACGCACGCTTCTATTCCGAGAGAAGAACGCATTAAAAACGGATTAGTAGATTCTTTGATTAGATTAAGTGTTGGAATTGAAGATGTTGATGATTTAATTGCTGATTTAGATGTAGCTCTGAAACTGATTTAATTTTTAGAATAGTAAAAAGCACTATCTTGATTCAATAGAATAAATAAATCCAACTTGGACTAAAAACATCCAATCGTTGTATTTATTGGCAGGATCGTCTTTTGCGTTTAATCCATCAACCCAATTAGTTAAATAATAGTGCCAACGAGTTTCTAAAAATAAATCAGTATTTCGGCCTAAGGAAATTCGTGTTCCGCTATTAAGAGTAATTGATGCAGTTATTCCAGCTTCATCATTTGCGGCTCCAGGCTCTCCCCATTTGCGTATCAATTTAGGGTCTTGTTTCCAATCACCTAAATCAGATATAATGGTAGGTTTGTAAAAGTTTGCTTGAACACCTAATCCAACGTAAGGCGAATAATTCCAATTGTAATATCGCAATCCATAATCTACAAGGTCTCTATAATAAAATTCTAGTTGAGACCCTACATTAATCATAGAGGTAGTGCCGTGCATTGCTCTTAAATAGTCATCAAGATCTCTTTTAGGATCATCTTCTACCCATTTACCATAATGTTTTAAATCAGATTTTGCAAATGAGACCTCTGTGCGTATTTTAAAATGCTCACTAAAAAAAGTTCCACGCCCATACCATTCATATTTATAATCAGAAAATTGTAAATAATGAATAATACCAAAGGAATTGCCAATATTTCCTCCCACATTACTCATAAAATGATTTCGTTGACCATAGTCTGTTTGAAAAGAAGGAGCGCCAATATAAACTCCAACTTCATGTGAATATCCTGTTTGTGCAGATGAGTTTAGATTTATAAAAAACAATAAAAATATTAAATATTTAATGTAGTTTTTCAAGTGGAGTTCTTTTAAAAGATCTTACTAAAGTAATGAAAAAGATTCTATTATATCCCAATTAGCGCGCACTTCAATAACGTTAGGGTAGTATATAATATTTTCTGGTTGGATTTTTTTTAGATAATTACCTGTATCCCATTTTTTATTATTGTTTTTATCTTCAATAAATCTGATGACATATTTTGCCGGAGGCAGGATCTTAAATTCTACACTTTGCCGATTGTTTAGAAACACTTGTTCTACTACTTGACCAGCTTCTGTTAATAATTCTACTATTGTATTAGGTTTTGTATTATTTAAATTGATGGTAAGATTTCCGTAATTCTCTACTTGACTTGTAATAAACTGATAATTTATGGTGTCTTTATTGCTGTTTCCTAATATATCAATAATAGATTTTGGTAGTATTTTAAGTTTATAACTGGTAAATTGTTTTTTCTCAAAATCAAAAATTACTTCCTCTTTATTATCAGCTATTTTTGCTTTAAATGATGTTTTTATAGTGTCTTTTTCAAGCAATTTGATATTGGAAATTTCTATTTTGTCTATTGGAATATTAGAAGTCAATTTAAATTGATCTCTTAAATGTAACATTCCGCTACCGATACTTCCAATTTGGAGTGAGTCATTTTTTGCTCTTCCAATTTTGATAGCATAACTCTTTTTATAATCTTGATTTGACACTTCAAAACTTAAAGAATCAGATTTTATAGGAGAATGCCAATAATATAAGGTGTCTTTTTTCTTGTCGAAACTGATATGAGATTTGAAATCAGCGGGAGTTTTTGAAAGTAAATTAACTTTCATATTTTCGGGGTTTCCTTCAAATCCAAAAATGAGTTTTCCTTTTTTAAACTCAGTAGGTTGTTTTGATTTAAAAGCGACATTCTCTTTATATAATGGAATATGAAAACTGCTATCAGTTGGGAGTGTTATTAAATGTGGCACAAATCCTATTTTATCAGTTTTTGGATCAAATATAAAATTGCCATTTTTTTCTTTAAGTGCAATCATTAAATATTTTCCAGCTTTTAAATTTTCTAGTGAAAAAGCAGTGCTGTCTAATGTACTTGCTATATAATTTGGTTTCTTTCTGTAAATAATAGAGTCATTAAAAGTTTCAGTAACTGCGTATAATAAAACGGTGATGTTTTTATCAGCTTTACGCTCATAAGCATCAGAAACAGTGCCTTTTAATTTTAGTGAATCTAAAAAATTACCAGTAGAAAAAACGTATTTAAATCGTTCTAATTTATTGCCTTCATTATTATCGGTAATGCTATTTCCAAAATCAAAAGTATAAGTAGTATTTGCATATAAAGTGTCATTTAAGGTTAACACAAATTCTTTGCTGGCACTCATTGGCGTTATTTGAGGCAAGGTTTTTAAAGGAGGAGAAACCACTAGTTGATTTGCAATATCCTTAAATAGAACATATTCATCAAATTTTAATTTGATTTTCTTTGTATTAAAATTGATGCTTTTATCTGCTGGAATCATTGTTAAAACAATTGGAGGAATAGTGTCTTTTGCGCCACCTGTAGGTCTTCCTCGTTTAGCACAATTCTGAAAAAATAATTGTGAGATTGATAAAATCATCAAAAATATTAATAATCGCCTCATACTAAAGTCTTGAATTTTATACAAAGAAACGATATTTTTTATTGAGATAAAATAATTGATTTTTAGATTAATCAGTATAGGCAATTGTTGCGATACTAATTTTTAAATTTTTAGTCTTGAGCAATTCTATGGCACATGATTCTAATGTTGCACCAGTAGTTATTACGTCATCAACTAAAAGAATATGTTTATTTTCTAATGTTGTTAAATTCTCTAAATGAAATTTTCCTTCAAAATCTTGAAATCTTTGAAATCTGCTTTTAATAGTTTGAGAAGTAGATGTTGAAGATTTAATCAGGACATTTTCAATATATGGTATGCATAGTTCTTTAGCTAAAGTTTTTCCAAAAACAGTTACTTGGTTATAACCGCGTATACGTTCTTTTTTTGGATGCATCGGCACAATAATAACTCCATCTAAATTATCAAATCGAGGACTATTTTTCATTTCTTCTGCCAATATTAAAGCTGTTAGTGCTCCAATTTTTTGTTGATTCTTGTATTTTAGTTGATGAATTAAGCGTTGTGCTTTTCCTTTTTTTCTATAAAATAATAAGGAAGTTACTGCTTCAAGTTTTATTCTGCCATAAAAAGTTTTTTCAGCAATATTATTTGCTTCTGAACTAAAATTGGTAAAAGGTAAATCTACTCTGCAATAGGTACAAACTAAATCCTCATTAATAGTTAATGGATTTTCACAAATCACACATAAATCGGGGAATAAAATATTGAAAACTTCCTTTAGCAATCTCATAGTATAACTTCTTTTTCTGTATACAATTTTTAAATAAAAAAACGTTATAACATTAATACTAACTTTTTAGGAATAAAAAATTTCTTAAAATTTTGTTAAAATTTATATTAAGCGTATTTTTGCAGAATTAATTTTAAAAACATCATGGAAGATAACAAAAATTCACAAAACAAAACGATTATTTGGGTGTTAGCAGCTTTACTAGTTTTATTAGCAGCTTATACTTTTTATAACCACACCAGTCATGTAGAAACTGAAGAAAATTTAACATCTGAAAAAACTAATATTCAGAATGAATTAAATGACATGATTGCTAAGTACGATACTGCTATTGCTGAAAACACTACAATGACAGAAGAACTTAAAGCAGAAAGAGAAAAAATAGTTCAATTAAGAGATTCTGTTGCAAATTTAACAAATGCAAATCGTAGTATTTTAGCTCGTTACAAAGGTAGATTAGCAGATATGGAGGCTAAAAACAAACGCCTATTTTTCTTAACAGATTCTTTAAAAGAAGCAAATCAGTTTTTAAGTTTAGAAGTAGTAACTGCTAAAAAAACAATTGAAGAACAAACAGTTGTTAACACTGATTTAACCAATAAAAACACAGAATTAACAACTGTTGTTAGCGTTGGTTCAGTATTAATTGTTAATGAAGTTAAAGCAACAGCAATGAAATTACGTAGCGGTGATAAACTTTCTGAAACAAGCAGTTTTAATAAAACTGATGCTTTTAGAGCAAGTTTTAAAATTGCTGAAAATAGAATAGCAACTAAAGGAAACAGAAACGTATATTACGTAATTAAAGATCCTTCTGGTGCAGTAATTAAAAGTGTTGGCACAATAACTGTTGAAAACAATCAGGCAGTTGCTTATACCGATAAAACAACAGCTAATTATGATAATAAAGCTTTAGAAGTAATTGCAGTTATAAATGTTGAAAGAGCAACAATGGTACAAGGTGCTTATACTATTGATGTTTATATTGATACTTACTACGTAGGTACAACTACAGTAGATTTAAAAAATTCTTTCTTAGGATTATAATCAAATAAATCTCCCTTAAAAAAAACAGTAATGATTTCATTGCTGTTTTTTTTTGCGAGTAAATAAAAAGAGTTTTTCTATAATCAAATCCTTTAGTACTTTTGCGTTATGGCAATACAAGAAGAACATTTTAAAAAAGTAATTTCACATGCCAAGGAATATGGATTTATTTTTCCTTCAAGTGAAATTTATGATGGATTGAGCGCAGTTTACGATTACGCTCAAAACGGAGTTGAACTCAAAAACAACATCAGAAATTATTGGTGGAAATCGATGGTGCAAATGCACGATAATATTGTAGGAATTGATGCTGCAATATTGATGCATCCAACAACATGGAAAGCTTCGGGTCACGTTGATGCTTTTAATGATCCATTAATTGATAATAAAGATTCTAAAAAAAGATATCGTGCTGATGTTTTAATCGAAGATTATGTAGCTAAAATTGAAGATAAAATTGATAAAGAAATTGCAAAAGCTGAAAAGCGTTTTGGTGATGCTTTTAATTTAAATGAATTTGTTTCTACCAATCAACGAGTTGTAGAATACAATCAAAAAAAGGAAGCTATTTTAACCAGAATGGCAAAATCACTTGAAAAAGAAGATTTAGCTGATGTTAAAGCATTAATTGAAGAATTGGAAATTGCATGTCCGGTTTCAGGTTCTAGAAATTGGACTGATGTTAAACAATTCAACTTGATGTTTGGAACTAAATTAGGCGCTTCGGCAGAATCTGCTATGGATTTATACTTACGTCCAGAAACGGCTCAAGGAATATTTGTTAATTTCTTAAATGTGCAAAAATCGGGTCGGATGAAAATTCCGTTCGGAATTGCACAAACAGGTAAAGCGTTTAGAAATGAAATTGTAGCACGCCAATTTATTTTCCGTATGCGTGAATTTGAACAAATGGAAATGCAGTTTTTTGTGCGTCCAGGTGAACAAAAGAAATGGTATGAGGAGTGGAAAGAAACCCGTTTAAAATGGCATTTATCATTAGGATTAAGTCGTGATAATTATCGTTTTCACGATCATGAAAAATTAGCTCATTATGCTGATGCAGCAGCTGATATCGAATTTAAATTCCCTTTCGGATTTAAAGAATTAGAAGGAATTCATTCTAGAACTGACTTTGATTTAAGCAGTCATGAAAAACATTCAGGCAGAAAATTACAATATTTTGATCCTGAACTCAACAAAAGTTATGTGCCTTATGTAGTTGAAACTTCTATCGGTTTAGACCGTATGTTTTTAGCGATGTTCTCCTCAGCATTAATGGATGAAATCCTAGCAGATGGGTCTGTAAGAACAGTGTTAAAATTACCTTCAGTATTAGCTCCAATTAAAGCAGCCGTTTTACCTTTGGTTAAAAAAGATGGGTTACCAGAAATTGCCAAAGAAATTATAGAAGATTTAAAATGGGATTTCAATGTTGATTATGATGAAAAAGATGCCATCGGAAGAAGATATCGTCGTCAAGATGCTATCGGAACACCATTTTGTATTACTGTAGATCATGATACTATAGAGGATAAAGCAGTAACTATTCGTTTTAGAGATTCTATGGAACAAAAAAGAATACCAATAACTGAAATTCGAGCTTTGATTAACAATGAAGTTTCTATGCGGAATTGGCTCAAAAAAATGGAATAATTAAATAAAAACGCTGAAATCTTCAGCGTTTTTTATGATTAATTTTTTAAAAATTAAGCCTCAATTGCACACTCCCCGTATGAATCGCTTTAGAATCTTCGCTTTTTCTCCCCGAATAATTAAAATTTAAATTTAAAGAATTAGTGAGTTTTTGATTGGCTAACAATAACCAAGTATAGTTTTTCCCTTTTTTTAAACCTTCTAACATTTGATAAGCAACTGCTGAATTCTCAATACCAGCAAAATCATTATTGATGAATTGAAATTCACTTTTAACACTTTGTCCTTTGTCGTTTAAAAACTGAAATGTAACACCCAAAACTTGTTTTTTGAGTGATTCATTTAAGCCAATTTTATTTTTCTTTTGAGCATATGAATAGAAAAAATCTGCATTGCTATGTTCGTTGATGGTTAAGGTTAATTTTGGTAAAAATTCGTCTTCATTCAATTCTAAATTGCGCTCTAAAAAAGTGGAAGAGTTTCTTTGTTGATTTCCATTTTTTCCCGATAAATCAACTCTCCAAAAATCATTGAGTTGATGGGTAAATTGTAGTTGATGAGTGGTTATATTATTTGATAAATCTTCAAATAAATACAAGGATTTTTGTTTTCCTTCTGTAAAATGATAAGCAGTTGTAAATCTATTTTTCCCACGATTTAGATAAAAACTATTTTTAAAATTATAGATTAAACCGATTAAATTTAGATTTGAAGTGTCAAAAGGATTCAAATTAAATTGATTGTCATTTTTCAACTGCTTATTTTCAATCAACAAAAATGACTGATTGTAAAAGTGAGACAAAAATTGTTGTAAGCCTTTTTTAGCTTGCCATTGCGCAGGATTAATCGTTAAAGTCTGACTTATTTTTGCTTGATGTGTGCTTAAATAATGAACATTTGGTAATGCAATTCTGAGATAAGAAGCTTCATCCTGAAATTTAGCAATTTCAAACTCATTAAATTCCTGAATGCCGTTTTGGTTGTAGTCATTCCATGTAAAATATCCGTTTCCAGGTTCAGTTTTGATGTAAGTATATTCTTGCTGAGATACGTTTCCAGACAAGGTTTCGTAATTACTTTGCAACTGTATTAATCCTTTGAAAAGATCTTGAGTGTAGTTAATTTGTGAATTCAACGACTCTTCATTTTCCTTATTTACCAAATGATTATTTCGGTAATAAGCATAAATTGAAAGAGAAGAATTCTGATTTTTAATCAGTTGAGATTTTAGATAATAAGTATCAGCCTCATTAACTTTTGTTAAATTATTATTCCTGATGCTATCATTTTTACTTTTTGTGTATCCAATTTCAACATATGATTTTTCAATTTTCCCAAATCCAGTATAAATTTTAGATGAATTATACTCAAAACTCTGAGGTGTTAAAATATTGGTAATCAGTTCTTTTCTGTGATTTTTTTCTGTTTCAACAGCAGTCCCCATCCAATAATTATTTGATTGATATTTTAGATTTGTAAATAACCTTATAAATAATCCTTTTTCTGAAGTTGCCGTATAGTTTAAGAGATTGTAATCAGAATCTAATTGTAATTTTTTCCACTTAAAATTAGTTTGTAAAGAATGTCTTGTTCCGTCATAAAATTGTGCGCCAAAAGTTAATTTTTCAATTCCGTAAGAAGCATCACCAAAATTATGATTCGATATAGTTAATAAACCTTTCCAAAGTTGTTGGTTTTGGTTAAAAGTTTCTAAATTCCAATCGCGATTAAATTCCACAGCATTGATTTTTTCTACGGATGTAAATTGTTTTTGCACATTTCGATAAATGATATTACTTTTCAGTTTCCAAGTTCTGTCAATCAACGTTTGATTCCATTGTAGTTTAGATGCCAAACCTTTATTTTGATTGTCATCAATGGAAGAAAAAAGATTTAAATCGCGATTGCTCAAAGCAACTTCTGCCAATAATTCGGTTTTTTCTGATGGTTTATAGTTGCCATTTAAAGCGATTATTTCCAATAAATTGGGCGCTTTTAGTTGAATAATCGGATTGTAATTTCCTGAATTTTGACCAACAAATTCAAATATTTTACCAAAAGCAATGGTGTTTTTTAAACGATAATTCCCTTTATTGATCCCTACAAAACTAAAATTTACTTGGTATAAAACATCGAATGAATTGGTAGAAAACTCATAAATTTCATCGTTTCCTTGAAGTATTTTTCTATATAAAATTCTAGTTTCATCAAAATTGGTTAGAACTGCAGATGGAGCAATCATTTTTTCTATATCATTTCCAGCATCACTCAAAATAATTAATTGCTCACTATTTAAATCGTTCTGAATTGGCTGATTTTTTAGATCACTTTCTCGGTAATAAAAAGCACCAAGACCCCACTTTTTATTTTGTAAAGAACTTGTATCATAAGAGATAAATCGATTGTAATTAAGTTCATTAAACTGAAATTCGACCGTAATTCTTAAATCAGAATTGATTGGATAAGTTGGATTAAAAGTAATTTCAGCAGTTTGATAATCAATAATATAATCATTCTCTAAACCACTTTTTAAAGGAATTCCATTAACGAAAATAATTTCACTGCCAGGCACAACAATGATAAAAGGTTCACCTTGATTTCCTTTTAACTTATATGGACCTTGATTTCCGTTCTGCCCTTTAAATTGATTAGAAACAAATTTTCCTTGAACAATAGCGCCCGAAATACTTGTTTTTAATGAAGTGTTTTCTAGTTTGAAATCCGTTTTTAATTCAATGCCAGAAACTTTTTTTTTGAATTTCAGAAACTCCGTAGTTGAGTTTTCTAAACTGATGTCGCCACCTTTTAGTTGCCATTTATTGCTTAATAGTTCTATAAAAACATTGTCAAATTGATGTAAATCCTGCGTATAACCATTTTGTTGTATAGGAACACTTGTGTCTGAAATGGCGGCTTTTAGTGTAATATTTTCTGAAATTTTACCAGAGATTTGTAAATCAAGAGAAGAATTTAAGACACTATTCTGATTATTTCCAACGGTAATTCCTCTGATTAAACTACCGGAAGTTTGAAGTCCCTCAAAAGGTTTTTGGTTAGAAATATTCTTCCTTTCAAAAGTGTATAAGTTTGGATTTTCGGTGACATTAGGCGCTATAATTTTCTTGTCTAAATTACTATATGTTGTTGTTAAATAGGAAGGAAAAACATAATATTGAACATTGATTGTTTCATAACTTTTATTCAAGATTAGTATAGATTTTACAAAATCAATCGAATAATTTACGGCATCAATTTCTTGCTGATTATCATCAAAAACCTTAAAATTAAAAGGATAAATACTAACACTATCAATTTGAATTGTATCACCTTTAGGATGGAAAATTTTAGTTTTAAAATTTTTCGAAATAACTTGAGCATTCGTTATCAATCCGATAAAAAGAAAGAAAAAAAGTACATGTTTTTTCATCAAATTAATAAACGTGTTTCAAACAAAAATAGTCTAAATATGTTCAAGTTTAAATGAACATGAAGTAATTACAATATTATATTCCGAACAAATCTTTAGAATTTTGAGTTGTAATTGCTGCAATTTCAACAGGAGTTAACTTATAGATTTGTGCCAATTTATCAACAACTAAGGGTAAATAACTACTTTCATTTTTTTTTCCGCGATGCGGTGCCGGAGCTAAATAAGGCGCATCAGATTCTAAAACGATATGTTTTATTGAGATTTCTTGTAAAAATTGATCAATTTTTCCATTTTTAAAAGTTACAACGCCGCCAATTCCTAATTTCATTTGATAAGAAAGCGCTTTTTCAGCCTGTATTTTGGTGCCAGTAAAACAATGAAATATTCCAAAGAGTTGATCATCTTTTACATCATCTAAGACTTCAAAAACTTCATCAAAAGAATCGCGAATATGGATTATTACAGGTAGATTTCTCTCTTTAGCCCACTCTATTTGCGTTTTAAAAGCATCTTGTTGTTGTCGTAAAAAAGTTTTGTCCCAATATAAATCGATGCCAATTTCACCAATTCCGTAAAAATGCCTTTTATCGAGCCAATACTTAACATTTGCCAATTCTTCTTTGTAATTTTCTTTCACAGAAGTTGGATGTAAACCCATCATCAAAAATACATTTTTAGGAAATAGTTTTTCAATATCCAACATCGCTTCTGTATAAGAAGAGTCAATTGCAGGAACAAAAAACCGACTGACACCCTTTGATATTGCGCGATTCATCATTTGTGTTCTATCATCTTTAAAAAGTTCGCTATAAATATGGGCGTGTGTATCGGTAATAATCATGTTTTGAGTATTTTTACAAAAATAACAATCTATGGCAAGTCTAAAAGAATTCTTAAAAGAAAAAAATTATAAAGTATTTGATTTACAACAAATCCATACCAATCATTTTAAAATTAAAATGAAGTTAAATGGTGTAGTTGGTGATTTTATTGTTGATACCGGAGCTTCAAATACTTGTATTGGATTTGAAGGAATCGAAAAGTTTTTTTTAAAGACTGAGGTTTCAGATGTTAAAGCTGCTGGAGCTGGAGCTACTGAAATGGAAACTCATAAAGCTGCTGCCGTTCCTATTAAAATTGGTTGGTGGAAAACTAAAATTGATGTGGTGATTTTAGATTTAAGTCATGTTAATATAGCACTGAAGAATCATTTAGCTGAAGAAATTGATGGTATATTAGGTGCTGATTTATTACAAAAAGGAGATGCTGTTATTGATTATGCTAAAAGTAGATTGTATTTAAAGAAATTGTAAATGAGTAACTTATATTTTTTAAGAATTAAGATATTATTTTGATGTTTTATTTTTTCAAAAAAATATTTGCTGAGTGTATAAAAACCATTATATTTGCACACCTAAAACAAGGAGATTCCTCCTTAGCTCAGTTGGTTAGAGCATCTGACTGTTAATCAGAGGGTCCTAGGTTCAAGTCCTAGAGGGGGAGCAAAACGAAGACTTACAAGTAATTGTAGGTCTTTTTTGTGTTATTTTTTAGCTCCATAGTTCAACGGATAGAATAGAAGTTTCCTAAACTTTAGATTCAGGTTCGATTCCTGGTGGAGCTACAAGAAAGGGTTACAAAGACTTGTGACTCTTTTTTATTAGTTATATATAGAAAAGACTGTTCTTTATTAATACAATTGTGAATTTATAACATTGTACTTCAATTTTGCCAAGTTGCCAACTTATTTTCCATAAAAAGGTTGTAAAAAAGGTAACATCTAAAATTCAAAAGGTAACATAGTTACATAATCTCTTAAATATTCATAAAGATGAAATTAATAGTAAGATATATTGTCGCATTAAACAGAATTAATAATGTAGGTAAAACTTCAATAGGTTGTAGAATAACTTATGGGAAACAAAGAATTCAATTCTCTACAGGATTATTTATTAATCCAAAATCTTGGAATAGTAAGCATCAAAAAGCAGAACCACCTAATGAAGAAAATGATTTCATTAACATCCAACTAAGCCTTATTAAATCCAAAATTAATAAGGTTTTTTTATGGCTTCAAGTTCAAGAAAACAACTTTATTGTTAATGATATTTATAGACTGTATAAAGGGGTGAAATTAAGAAAAGAATACAATGTAATTGAATACTTTGAACATCGCTTAAACAAGCTTAAAAAGCTTATTGGGATTGATATTAAGCAGGTAACTTGGGATAAATCCTACTATGTAAAAAACAATGTAAAATCATTTATTTTATGGAAGTTTCAGCAAAAAGATATCCCATTAAATAAGTTAAAATTACATTTTCTAGATGATTTGGAATACTACTTAAAAGTGGAGAAGAAGCAGAAACAAATTACTGTAAATAAAACAATTCAGCGTTTTAGAAATCCTATAAAAGTTGCAGTTGCAGAAGGTTATTTGGATAAAGGTCCATTTATGTTACATAAAACTAAAATGGTTAGAAATGAGGTAGTTTATTTATCTGTAAAAGAATTAGAAAAGTTAGAGAAACATGAATTTTCTCAACCTAGATTACAACAAGTAAAGGATTGGTTTGTTTTTAGTTGCTATACTGGATTAGCTTATAATGAATTGAAAAATTTATTAAAACAACATATTGTAATAGGATTTGATGAACAATTGTGGATTGAAATGTTACGGCAGAAAACACAAAAGAACATTACCATTCCATTATTACCTAAAGCAAAACAACTCATTGATAAATACTCTACAGATGATTCAGATGTAATTTTCCCCATGATTAGTAACCAACGGTATAATTCATATTTAAAGGAAATAGCATCTATTCTAGGAATAAATAAAAGATTGACAACACATACTGGCAGAAAAACATTTGCCAGTACTGTATTGCTTTATAATGATGTTCCTATGGAAATTGTTTCTGAACTATTAGGACATTCTAATATGAAAATAACTCAAGAGCATTATGGAAAAATTGTCCAGAAAAAAGTGAGTGATGAGATGTTGAAATTAAAGTCAAAATTATTAAATTAAATTTTTCTAAAATAAAACAACTACAAGAATTATTTTGATAAAAAGAAGAAGCTCCATTTGGAACTTCATATATACTTAGAATTTGTTTCTTTTTATTGAGGGCTAATTGTAGATAATTATGGGGCATTTAATTATTGAATATCTTTTTATTTTGTATTGATAATTTATATTTATAATGAATGATTATTTCATTGGTAAATAATGAAATAGAATTTTATTTTGTTATTTAATATCTAATTTGTATATTTGCAATATCATTTCCCTAGGGAAAAGGATCTGGTTGGCCACGACACCTAAGTTGTGGCATTTTTATTTTATTCTGTTATTATATTTTCTTTCATAGTATTCTTGGTTTTTTTTATCATCAATGTGAAAACTTGAAACAATCACACAATTAGGTGTTATTTTTTTTATAATAATTAAAAAACCTCCTTCTTTAAACCAGTAATAATCTTTAATACTACCATCCCCTTCAAGAAATTTAAAACATATAATATCATTAGCATGTTTATTTTCTATTATTGCTTTTACCCAATGTAATTTATTTGCTCTTTTCTTATCAAAAACTCTTTTTCTTTTTTCACCTCTGGTAATTAATTTAACAAATGTGTGGGGGTAATTTTCAAAACCTTCTTCTTTAGAATTATTAGTATCAATTATTATTTTATGATCATCTAAGTATATATCTTGTTCTAAAAAGTCAGTTTTAAATAATTGAAAAAGCATTTCTAAATGTTCTTCAGAGGGATCAATTCCTAAATTTGTAATATAATCACCTAAATTTAATAAATCCATTAATTATTTTGTTTAGGTTGATGATCAAAAATGTTGAATTTTACCTCCCAAGGCTCTGTTCCTTCATCTAAATTGAACCCTGATTTTTGTTCAAGATAATTAATGAAATCTAGTTTGTGTTTTGTGGGATTACTTATATCGCCCAAACTAACTCTAGATTTATAAGTTATAGCACCAATAAAGAAATCAGCTAACTGAATAAATATATTATCTATTGAATGTAGATGTTGAAACTGGATGAAAGGTGAATGTCCAGAATATTGATTGTTAAAAACCTCATTAATTTTTTTTAACTTTTCTCTCCCCCTAGTGTCTTTTATATCAATAAATACACGATACTTCTCTCCATCTATATTATTTGGATGTATTAAAAAGTACATTAACTTATAATAAAAATTATCATGTAATCCCTGATTAAAATCCTTATGATTTAGACGTTCTTTATATTTCACTAATACACTTCTAAATTCTAAAGGATTTTGAAAGAAAAAATCCACTAACTCAAAATAAAGATCTAGTTTTGCCTTTGAAAATTTTTTCCATTTTAATTCCCTATTTACACTATGTTTTTTAAGGATTGAGTTTAACTCTTGTTTAATATTTTCATAATCAGTGCTTTTAACTTTTATGTAACCAATACACATAACAGGTAATTTATCATTTTCTAAGTGACAACTTTCATCTATAAAAATATCATATCTATTATCTTTGTCTAAAGACCTATTTTCATTCATATTATATGTTTGTTTAACTATTTTCTACAATCTTAATTTCATCCTCAGTTAAACCATAGAGTTCATATACCATTTTGTCTATTTGTTTGTCTGTAGTGTCTATGGTTGTTTTGAGGCTGAGTGCTTTTTTGGCTTCTTGTAAAAAGTAGGTTTCCCAATCTGCTTTTTGTGATAGGCTTAATTTTACTTTTTTCTTTTCCAGTTCTTTAATAAACTCAGCAAATGATAGTAGATGCCAATCTTGTAATTTATTGGACAAACTATCTAGCATAAATTCTCTTTCTAATGCCCTTTGGAATTTTTGAGAAACTTCTTGCAGTTCTTTATTTAAATAGAGCATTTGGTCTGCTTTTTCAATGAAGGGTTGTTGATTTTTAATTGAAATATTTCTAATTGGAAATTTTCTTAAATCATTTAAAATAATTTTTGGGAATAATTTCCTTACTGATTTTGCAGTATTTTTTAAAAAGTAATATGATAACAAACTGCTATCTAGTATTGCAGTGATATATTTGAGTGATACATCTGAATTTTCTTTTTCTATAATAGCAATATTACTTCTATTATATAAATAAATATCTTCTGAATAAGTTGATATTATACATTTTGGAAAATTACCAGTAATCTCTCTCACTATAATTTTTTTACCATCAAAGAGGTTAAATGTTCTAGGTGCTGCAAGATGTTTTCCATATCTTAAATATAGTCCAGACCAACTAACATAATATCTTCCTACATCTTTGCCATCCAGATATTTGAAAGTATCATTGTCAAATTTATAGGTGTAATCATAAGGTCTATTTTTAACATCTTCTTCAGTCTGCTTTGGTTCACCTTTATTTTTTTCATAAGCTTGTAACCCAGCTTTAATTTCAACTAGGTTATCTAATAACTCTGAATTAGTAATAATTTTTGAATTTAATTCATCAGTTTCATCATCTAAAAAAACTTTAAATTCAAAACCATCATTATTTATGAATTCAAGTTGGTTTTTATGGTGAGATAAATAAAATTCTAAGCCATTATTTAAAAATATTTGCACAAAATTTTCATCTATTACATTTTCTTTTTCTGCTAATAAAATTACTGTTTCAACACTAGCACTCTCAAATGAATATCCTTCTAAATTTATTATTTGGTTTATTTTACAGGTTTCCAATAAATATTTTCTCAATCCTTCACCAGAATAAACCATAAGCCAAGCATTAGGGATAATTAAACCATATATTCCTTTCTGCTTAATTAGTAGAACTGATTTTTCTATAAATAAAAGATATGTGTTGATTTGATATTTTGCAGAAGCATATTCTTTTACATAAAAATCTTTTTCTTCTTGTTTGAAATTGTCTCTAGCAAATACATAAGGAGGATTTCCAATCACTACATCAAAACCACCTTTTGCAAATATTTGAGGAAATTCTTTTTGCCAATTAAAAGCTTTATCACCTGCAACTTCTACATCATCAATTAAAGAATTACCACATTTAATATTGTTGTTTAAATCATTCAGTTTTCTGTTGGGTTGAGCAGTTCTTAGCCATAATGAGAGTTTGGCTATTTCAACACTTTCCTCATTGATATCAACTCCAAATATGTTGTTTTCTAAAATGCTCTTTTCTACATCACTCAACACCATAGCATCACCAAAGAGTTTGGCTTGGAGTTCATCTATGTATTTGTGTTCTGTAATCAGGTAATCTAAGGCTTGGTTTAAGAAAGCACCAGAGCCACAAGCTGGGTCACAAATGGTAAGTTTTAAGAGCCAATTTCTGTAATTGGTTAGTTTAGATAATAATTCTTGTTTTTTCTTTTTTGGCAAGGGGATTAATCCCCTTGTTGAAGAGTATTCTTCTTCTATTATTTGAAGTTCTGCTTTTTTCTCCTCACAGAGTTTTCCAATGGTATTGTCTACAATATATTTGGTGATGTATTTAGGCGTGTAAAATACACCATCTTTTTTTCTTCTAGTTTTGGTTTTATCAACTTCTTGTCCTTCTAATTGAGCAGTAATTTCATCTAACTCATTTAATGAGTTTTCAAAAATGTGTCCTAAAATATTAACATCTACTTCACTGGCAAAATCATATTCAGACAACTTAAAAGCATGGTTGTAAAGTATAGTGTCATCTATAGTGATGTTGTCTAAAATTTCATCAGGTTTAAAAAGTCCACCATTGTAGGCATACACATCATAGTTTTTGCCTTTAAAACCAGTATTTAAATAACCAAAGTACTTTTTAAATCTATTGTATAATGGAATAGCTTCATCTAGTTCAGCTAATTGTTTCCATTGCTCTAATATCAATCTAACTGAGTTAGGAGGTAGTAATTGCCTGTCTTCTGCAAAGAATAGGAATAGAAATCTGTCTATTAACTTTTGTGATTTTTTAAACAATACCAGAGCATCATATTGAGGGTTTAGTGCTACTAAGGATTGATGTAGTTCTCTTTTGAACAAGGAATAATCATTATACAATTTTTTAGTGATAACATCTTCTTGTCCTACAGACTCATCCTTTAATTTTTTTGGAATATCCTTTGCAATATTTTCATAAGCCAAACACAAATAGAGCAGTTCAAATTCTTTCTCAGTTAAAGTAAATAAATTAAACTCTACATGCTCAATAGCATTATCAATATAAAACCTTAATTTCTCAAAGTTGGAAGTGATAACATAACTACAACCAGCTTGATTGTTTTTATAACCAAAAGCTTGAACTTCTATTTTGCCTAAATCTGTAGTGTTGGTTCCTTTGAGTTCAATTACAGCTTTTACATTTTCATTGATGATAATTGCACCATCAGCCTTTTTGCTGTCTTTGATGTTTTTATACTCCGTAGTTAAGTTGAAGTTAGGAGTAGGATTTTTAGTGTAACCCAATATATTGACAAACAAATCAATTAGGAACTCACCTTGATATTGTTCTTCTTTACTATTTCTGATGTTTTCCTGTATTTCAGGATTGTGAAAAAAGCTCTTAAACAAACTCCATTGAGTTGCTAAAAGCTCTTTATTTTGTGATTGCAGGTATTTTGATACAACAGTACTTTGAAACAATGACATAGCTAAATTTTAACAATGCTAAATTTAGTATAAAAAAATTGAGGTTGGTAAATATTAATCAATGTTTTATAAACAAAAAAACATACTATATTAATTCATTCTAAAAATATTAACACTATTGTATAGTATTTTTTAAATATATACTTTAGAAGTCCCTCACAATGAAAAGGAATTGCTAAAATTTTTTTGGTAAAAATGCAGATTTTACAACTGTAAAAGATATGTAAAATAGTATTCATTAATAATTTTAACATGTGTTGATGTATTCTAGAAAACCAACTGACGACAATGTCATTAGAATTTAAAATGAGAAAAAAAGTCAAACTAATCAAATAATTAAAAGTATAAAAATAAAAGTAATGGCAAAGTATTTAAGAACATCAAGTATTACAGCTGAATTAGAAAACTTAATTAGAGAGGCAAGAAAGGAATTATATATTATTAGTCCTTACTTGAAACTTTCGGATAATATGAAGGAATTATTGAATGATAAAGAAAGAGAAAAAGTTGATGTAAGAATCATTTTTGGTAAACAAGAACTTGCACCTACTGAAATGAGTTACTTAGAAAAACTAAAGTATGTTCGGTTGTATTTTTCAAAGAATCTACATGCTAAATGTTATTTAAATGAAAATAAAATGATAATTGCTTCTATGAATCTATATGAGTTTTCTCAGCAACATAATCGTGAAATGGGAATTTTGATTGATACTGCAAATGAAGAGGACAAAGAAGTTTATGAAGATGCTTCAAATGATATTGAATCAATTATGCATAACAGTGAAGATTTTTCTTATATACAAGCACCTCAAAAAACATTGAACGAAAATGTAAATGTTAAAACTCCTCCCAACCAGAAAATTGAAAATAAAAGTAAATTTACAAAATCAAAATTACTAACAACCAAAGAATTGTCTCAAGAAACTGGGCTTAGTAGTAGAAAAGTAAATTCATGGTTTGTTGATAAAAATTTAATGTATAAAAAAGGTGACGATTGGTTTGCAACAGATAAGGGCAATGAATTAGGGGCGCAACAAAAAGAAGGTACTTATGGTAAATTTGTTATTTGGCCTGAAGAAATAGTAATTGAAATTGATAAATAATTAGCTGTTTAAAGCGTTGGTTAGATTCTATTGTTAGTTTTATATAAACTTGAAATATTAATAATAAATTTATCTGATTTCGGCATGGATAATCTCATTGGAATTGAACATATAGAAATCATAGCCTAACATTTGGTAATAATATAAAAAATGACATCAGACAAAAACCTCAGTGATAAATTAACTACTCAATTTGACTTATCACAATTAAAAAAAATAAACTTTGGGAAATTGGAAGGTGAAAGAGATCCTATGCTTGAAGAATGTTTTTTTCCAACAAATAGCGTACAAAAATACTTAAATGAACCTATTAATTATGTTTTATCACCTAAAGGTGCAGGTAAAAGCGCTTTATTTAGAACAATTGAAAAAAAATATCTTCATAAATCTATTTTTGATTATGAAAAATTCTCAGTTATTTCAATAAATGAAGCTTTTGGATTTGATGATGAATATCTAAATGTTGATGATTTTAAAGAAAAAAGTAGAATGAAATTAACCATTTCATGGGGTGTGTTTTTAATTTCAAAATTAGTAAATGATATCAAAACAAATTTTTCAGATAAACACAACTACAATTCTTTTATTTCAGAAGTTTCTAAAATTGACGGATTTAAAGAGAAGTTCAACTTATATGATTTAAATGATTTGTTAAATACATTAAATGCCTCTATTAATTTCACAGCAAATGGACAAGAATTTGAAGTTAAACCTTCCATAAAACTCAAAAAAAGAAATAAGAAACTTGTCTTAAATGATTTATTTAAAAGAATAAATGACTTCTACAAAAGTCATAATATTAAAGCTTTAATACTTATAGATAGAATTGATAATTTTGTTCAAAAAGAAAAATATTCTTTACAAAAAAAATATATTCAAGGGCTTTTTGATTGTATAGAAGAAATTAGTTTATTAGAGAACATACATCCCACTCTATTTCTAAGAACTGATCTATTTTATTCATATGATTCTGATATTGAAGTAGACAAAATTAAAGATAGGACGATTGAATTAAATTGGATAAAAGGAGAAACCTTGAATTTTTTATTATACAGATTTAATGACAATCCATATATAAAAAACACTTTTAACCCATTCTTGTTACATTTTATGAAAAATGAGAAAGGAGTACAAGTTAAAAAGCCAAAGAAAATCCCATATATAATTCGGAAAATAAAATCAATTTTCAATAAAGAGATAAATGAACATATTTTAAAAGATAAACAAGCGTATAATTATAGAGTCTCTGAAAAATATTTAACAATGTTCTTTCCTAAAGAGATTGAAATATTTGAAGGTGAGCCTGTGAAATTTGTAGATTGGTTATTTATCTACTTAAAAGATGCTAATGATTTTGTTAATCCACGTTTATTAATTGACTTTTTCAATCAATTAATTGACTTTGAGATATTACACCTTGAACAATATTGTTTTGAAGATGAGAATAGAAATTTTATTGAGCCAAGTGTAGATACTGATAATAATATTTATTATAAAAATCTTTTTCACCAAAATAGTTATGCTTCTACTTATAAAAAAATTCAAAATGATTCTTTAAAAACCATATTGGTTTTAGTTAAAACTAAAGACTTCCAAACATTATTTAAGGAAATAAATACTATTTCTTACTTTAAAGGCACTTTTAAATATGGAGACATAAATATGAATAAATTTGATATGCCAAAAGATACTCTTGATAATTTGTTAAAATATTTGAAATTATTAGGATTTTGTAAAGAAATTGACAAACAAAAATATGTGATTCCTCCAATTTATAAAAAAAAATTAGACATACTATAACTATTGACTAACTATGAAATTATTGGGATTCTAAGAGCATTTAATACAACAAAATCTCATAATAGTGTAGAAAGACTATTAAAACGGATTTTAACAACTGAACAAATAAAAACTCACATATAAACTAAATACTGCAACTATAATTATTTCACAAGCTTATAAAATAACTAATCAATCTCAAAAGCTCCTTTTTAAGGAGTTTTTTTTATTTTATAAAAATTTTTTATAAAAAATATTTTTCATTTCTGAATGTGTTGGATAACCCAATACTATCCCTTACCCTTTTTAAACATTGGGGAAATCCCCGTCATAATTTATTAATTTTTAAATCTAATATCATGGTAAAAGTAATTGATTTTAAAACTAGAGTGAATAACTCTGGTGAAGAGTTCTTTGTGCTTATAGTACAAGGAGGAGCTAAAACAGTTGTTTCAAAAGAAACAGGCAAAGCGTATTTCACAGTTAAAAAAGCGAATGTACCTACCACATTTGATGAGGCTACTTGTAAAAGTTTAATAGGACAAGAGTTTGAAGGTACTATTGAAAAAGTAGCAAGTGAACCATACGAATATGTAATTGAATCTACTGGAGAAATAGTAGAATTAAACTACCGTTATGAGTTCGTAACAGTAGAGCAGCAAGTGTTGGCAAACCAGCTAATTAATGAAGAATTAGTGGCGTAGTCTGCATAATTTGCTAAAAAAGAACTTGTTTGTTTCAAGCAGGTTCTTTCTTATTTTTTTGACATACCATATTATAAACTATACCATTAATTAATATAAAACATAACCAATGAAATTACAAATAGCCAAAAAGGAACAAGTAAAACTTAGAATAGGAATAAGTGGAGCTTCAGGGTTTGGAAAAACCTACTCAGCATTATTATTAGCCTATGGAATAACGGATGATTGGACTAAAATAGCCATTATTGATACGGAAAATAACAGTGCTAGTTTATACGCACATTTAGGTGATTTTAACGTGTTACAACTCAATGAGCCATATAGTCCAGAAAGATATATTGAGGCCATTAGAATGTGTGAAAAAGCTTCAGTTGAAGTTTTGATTATTGATAGTATGACTCACGAGTGGCAAGGCAAAGGAGGGGAGCAAAACGAAGACTTACAAGCAATTGTAGGTCTTTTTTTTATTTTAGATTCTCAGAAACTATCGTAAATATTGACAAATTTACCAATCAGATTGGACAACATTTGGTTGCATTTTTTAGAAATATAGAATTATAATTATTTGATTATTAGTTATTAATTAATTGCTACATTTGAATTAATGAATAGTTTTAAAACTAATATATATTATTTTTTTATCACAATTTATGAGACACTTGATTTTATTTTATTTAGGGATGTGTTTTAAAATAAATTATATTAAATAATTAAAAAAGTGAAAAGACAATCTAAGTTTCAAATATTAACCAATCATTAAAAAACAAATTATGAAAACAAAAAATTTAATTTTATTTAGTCTAATATTATTACTTTCATTAGCAACAATAGTTGAATTACATGCACAGGAGCCAGCATGGTGGACTCAACAAAAAAAAGATTGTCACTTAACGGGATCTCTGGTTTATTATAACAATTGGGTTGCAGCTGGAAGTCCGTGTTATTCCGATAGCAGCCCAAATAGTTATTCAGGAGGAGGAATTAATTTTAAGTCTCCAGTAGTGAGTGGAATTGTAGGTAGTATTTTGTTTGCATTAGGAGGTAGCTTGATTGAGGGAAAGAACGGTGAATACCAATGGCAAACTGGAATGGCGGGTGGTTATTTCCTTTTTTCTTCTATACCTTTAATGAAAAAAGATCAAAATAAATCTTTAGCGGCTAAACTCGTGTTAGCTGGAATAACCGGAGCAGCGGGAGGAGCTGCTGTGGCAGGTTTTGAAAAAGGAAATAGAGATATTTCGTTACCTCCAAAACCTGATAATACTATAAAAGACGCGGCAATTGGAGCAGCAGCATTAATTACAACTTCTGCAGTTATTAATTTAAGTAGATCGAAAAAAGGCTATAGTTACAGAATAAACAAAAATTCTATTCTTTCAAAAAGTTATGTAAGCGTATCAAGTAATAAAATTCGTTTGTTGATACTATTGTAAATACTATAAATAAAAATCTCAATGAAAAATAGTTGTAAATTATTACACCTAAATAGAATCCAAATAGGAATCATTTTGTTTGTTACGTTATCTTCATCTAACATTTCTGCACAGGAAACAACTATTCCGAAAATTCCTACAGAATGGCCTTTGAATATGCAAAATTCTATGTCGTCAAAAAGGTTAATTCTGATTGAACATTCAAAAATATACGATGCAAAAGTAGATGATTTTAATGCGCGATGTGGTTTAGTAAAGGAAAATGATTATCAAAAATTATCAGCTTGTAGAAAAAAGTCTGGTATTTTAGATGCTGAAAGTGATTTATTAGATAAAGAGGTAGAAATATTTTTGGCAACTTTTAATGATAACGAAAGAATATACAAAGCATATAAAGAACAAAAAGAATTCAAGGAAAGCGAGCAGGTAAAAATTGATCAAATCATTACCGAACAGAAACACCTTATTCAGCAACGGCTTAAAGAGCCTAATCGGTGGAGTAATGGAGTAATTAATTCGTTAAAAACAAATGAACCGCCACTTCCGTATAAAAGATTTAATGAGCTTGAATCGGGAGACGTAATTTTATTTTCACCAAGTCAAGAAAGTAGTATTACTGATAAAATTACTGGTAAAGCTATTATTAAGGCAGATCAAATTGCTTCAGGCTCAAATGTGTCTAGTGCTTCTCATACCGTTACCTATCTTAAAGAAGAAAATGGTAAAAAGCTTTTTCTTGACAATATTCCGGGTCAGGGTCCAAAAATTATTTCAGAAGATGAATTACTTAAATCATATGGAGATCGTGATACTCAAGTTGCAAAATTAAATACTTATGGAATTGCACAACCATTAAATAAGGAAGAAGCAATTAAATTGTATGAAACGGCGAAGGAAATGGAAGTTAAAAATAAAGCAGACAAAGTAAATAAAGCAGGTAATTTAGTTGATACTACAAATTATGGAGCAATTGGTAAAGATAATATAGTTTGTTCCGAAGCTAGTTGGATACTTCTTAAATCTACTGGTAGAGAAATGCCTAAATCAAAATCTCAAGAAGCAAAAACATTAGGTGTCGATTTCAGTCCATCAGATTTTTATGAAAATGTTCAATATTTTTTAGTTACACCTCTAAGTATAAATTCTGAAAAAAAAATGTATTAAATTTTCTATTTCAGTTTTTGGTTTTTGAAATAATAATTATAAATAATGTTAAACTTCAATATTAGAAATAGATATTAACATCTTATTCTTTTTTTATGAAAAAACTCTTTTATATTATCACTATATTCATAAGCACACTGGGTGCTTTTGCTCAAAACAATAGTTCAAACATCATTTTTGTTCGCCAAGATACTATTATACTAAAAGCTTCAGAAAGTGAATGGTTAATCAAATCACTATTAAAAAATGATTCAGGTTTAACACATCAATCTAGTAAAACTTTGCCGATAGTTATTTTAGAATTAATAGAAAAAGGGACTTTGAATTCCAATGATCCAATAAGTAATAATGCAATTCCTCCTAAAGAAATTTATAGTTGGAAAATGCCTATTGATACTCTAGCATTATATGATGAAGTAGGCAATGTTATATATAAGATAAAACAGCAAATTCTAAATCCTAATACAATTACCCAAATAAGAATAGCTCAAGATTGGTATTTTAACCAAAATGATGGAAAGTTTCAATGCGATATTAAATGGATTGAATTGCTTAGGGAAATTTATTTTTCGAATCTATTTGTAGGTTGCGAACCTTTTTGTCGTATTTATTATTGATTAATCATTTTTAACTTTTGTATAGTTAGGAATAAGACATCTGCGAATTTTTCAAATTAATATTAAGGAGTAAATTCTTAACTAAAAGTGAATTAATAATGATTTTATTGGTTAAATATAATTTTAGGTATTAACCTCTATTAATCGTAAAAATACGGAGGCATAGTTGTCATTTAGAGTGATAAAAAGTTAACTCATTAATTTTCTTATAATTGAGTATTGAATTATTGAATTCCAGCTGCAGCTTCTGTCAAGAAGGGGAGCAAAACGAAGACTTACAAGTAATTGTAGGTCTTTTTTGTGTTATTTTTTAGCTCCATAGTTCAACGGATAGAATAGAAGTTTCCTAAACTTTAGATTCAGG
>JAUYUF010000149.1 GCA_030694835.1 Flavobacteriaceae bacterium
TTTACCAAAGACATCCCAATGTTGAAAGAAATGGGTGTTGACATCATTTGGTTGATGCCTATACATGAAATTGGAGTTAAAAATAGAAAAGGTGGCTTAGGAAGTTACTATTCAATTAAAGATTATAGAAGTGTAAACCATGAATTTGGCACCGTTGAAGATTTTAAAAACCTTGTTAAAACAGCTCATGAAAATGGGATGTATGTTATTCTAGATTGGGTAGCGAATCATACAGCTTGGGATCATGCTTGGGTTACAGAACATCCTGAATACTATACCAAAGATGATAAAGGTAATATGATTGCTCCTTTTGATTGGACTGATGTTGCTGAATTAGATTTTACCAATGAAAATTTGAGAACGGCTATGATTGCTGATATGAAATACTGGGTATCAGAATTAAATGTTGATGGATTTAGATGTGATGTTGCAGCTGAAGTTCCAACTGATTTTTGGGAAAGAGCCTCTTCTGAATTGCAACAAGTGAAGCCATTGTTTATGTTGGCAGAAGCGGATAAACCAGAATTGCTTAAAAAAGCATTCCATATGCAGTATGCTTGGGAAGGTCATCATATTTTTAATCAAATGGCACAAGGAAAAATGACCGTAACTCATTGGGATAACTATATGAAGAAGTTAGATACTGTTTTAGAACGCGATGATATTCAAATGCACTTTGTATCTAACCATGATGAAAACTCTTGGAATGGTACGGTAAAAGAGCGTATGGGAGAATCTGTTGAATTGTTTATGGCATTGTCATACACGGTTCCTGGAATGCCGTTAATTTATAGTGGAGAGGAATACGATATGGATAAACGTTTACGTTTCTTTGAAAAGGACACCATTTCAAAAGTAAAAGGAAAATTCTTTGATGTTTACAAACAATTAAACTCTTTAAAGAAAACAACCAAAGCATTGCATACGGGTAAAAATCCGGCTAATTACACACGAATTAAATCTAATAATGAAAATATATTGGCATTTTCAAGAGAAAAAGAAGGAGATAAATTAATATTTATTGGCAATTTTACTACTGAAGAAAAGGATATTTTAGTAGAGTTAGAAGGAAGTTTTAAAAATTATTTTTCATCAAAAAATGAAATTTTAAGTAAAACTGCTGTCATCAAATTAAAACCTTGGGAATATAAAATATTGGTTAATTAATCTGCTTAAGTTGACTCGTAAACTTAATTAGTTTATGACAATAAAAACCACAAAAGCCATTGAATTTTCAATGGCTTTTTTTATTATGTGATAATTAATATATAAAACAACTACATATATTTTCTTCTTTCTAGAAATTCTTTTTGTTTACGTTCAAATGCTTCTTCTTTTTGTCTTATTTCTTCTTGAAGATGTAAAGCAGATACATATATACCAAATTTTGAACGAATTAAATAAAGTATGGTTAAAACAATTGCTGTAACGGGTATAGAATAAGCAAACTCTACCTGATCAAAATATTGTGCTTGATCATTTATGACGCTTACCAATTGAAAAATATATGTAGAGATAGGTACTGCTATAGCATGATACCACCAACTTTTACTGTCGATAAACCAAATAAACAATAAAATTAAAGGAACCAATTTAGAAAAAAAGGCATGTCCATAAAATACTAAACTTGGGAAAATTCCACTCTTTAAAGTAAAAAATGGAGTTTCCCAAGTTGTTGTATCTGGTAAATATTGATAAACGTATAATAAATACGGTGTAACAACAATTAAAATTAAAATAAGACTACCCGTTCGTAGGGATAAAGTATTTTGCTTTGTCGATAGCTTGTTTTTGTGTTGGGACATTGTTTTGCTCATCATTGTTATTAACAGCAGTAAAAGAAGTAACTGTAAATAAAACTGCAGCAAATATAAATAATCCTAAGGCTAGTTTAATAGTTTTCATAATTTTCTTATTTAAAGGTTAGTGATTCAAAGATAAAAATTATGGTTGCTAAAAAAAGAGCGTCAGGTCAACTGGTTTCATTACGTTACTGTTCTTACCTTTATTTATGGTAAATATATATCTTAAAATTCATTTTAGCATTAAATTTAAAAGTATTATTTTAAATAATCAAAAAAAATAATAACATATATTTACTGTAAAATAAGGGGTTTTCATCGAATTTTACCTATAAAATTGGTTTTTTTATTGTTAAAATTATCTTAATTTAATCTTTTAGTAACTAAAATCATAGGTTTTTCCTCCTTATTGGTGATAAAAAAAACATAAAAAATTCCTCCATCTCTTATTTTTAGCTTCTTTTTTATAGCGTTTATAGTATCTGGGAAATTTCTAATCTTAATATTTGCAGTTAAATCAGGTAAAACAGCTTTCAATTTTTTAAAGTTGTAAGGTAATTGTTCTAAAACTTCATAACAGCTTCCCGGAAAACCAATAGCATTTTCAGAAGTATATAAATGAGTATTGTTTGCTAACTTATAGAGATTGAATTTTTCTGCAATTAAATTAAATGCCCCAGATTTGAATATCGCTTTATTGGGTTCATATATATACTTTAAGGGTAAAGAATATTGTATGATGTAATTTTCATCTGTTAAATCAAAATTAAAAACTTGATTTGAAGAGTTAATAATATTAATAGTCTTAATTGAAATTACATCAACATTATTTTTCTTTAATATAAAAAGTAATTCTTTTACTTCATTATCAATTGCTACAATGTGAACTTCTTTTACAAATTGCAATTCTTTAATTCCGATATTGATGTCTAAGAATGGAGAAACCTTTACAAGAATAGCATCGGTATGCTTAAATAGTAAATCCAAATGCGTTGGAATATCCGGTAAACAATCAGCTAAACGAAATACTTTTCCTTTCAATTCATTTCTTCTGGAAGGATCAATATAAATCCAGTCAAACTTTTTGGTTGAATTGGATAGATATGAAATGCCATCATTATTGATACAATTAATATTAACCACTTTAAGTTGTTTGTAATTATAAGATGTAATTTCAGACAGCTCTTTGTCAATTTCACAATGTGTAACGGTTTTAAATACTTTTGAAAAGTAAAAAGTATCAACACCAAAACCACCGGTTAAATCAATGATAGAATTGCCACTAATAATGGTAGATTTATGTTGAGCTGCTTTTTCTGATGAAGTTTGTTCAATATTAAGTTTTGGCGAGTAATATATATAAGGAGTAGTAAACCATGTAGGAAGCTTTTCTTGGCATTTACTTTTAGAAACTAGTTGATTCATCAATTCCTGAATAGAAATGTCTATAAAAGGACTTCCTTTAAAAGCTAATTTGGAAATATCTGTCTTTAAATGTGCATTGATAAAATCTTGCACTTCTGATGTTAAAATAGATTGATTCAAGAAAATAGTTACTTATAAGTTTTTTGTCAGTGATTGTACAATTTTATTCTCCGATAAAAATTCTTTTAAAATTACTCTAAGAGCTGTATAAGTTGGAACAGCAACTACCATTCCTATTACTCCAAATATCGTTCCGCCAATTAAGATAGCTAAAAAGATTTCTAATGGATGCGATTTTACACTTTTAGAATAAATCATTGGTTGGTTGATAAAAGCATCAAATAATTGAATTAATCCAAATCCGATTAAAACTTTAATGGTGGTAGGTAATACTTCTGTTTGAAAGTTAGCACCTAAATTGGAAGTTAATGAAATCGTTAAAATCAATAACATTTCAATAAAGGGTCCAACGTAAGGAATTAGATTTAATAGAGCGCATAATAATGCAATAATAATAGCATTTTTTATTCCGAATATGGAAAATAAAACAGTGTATAATATAAATAATATTATTACTTGGGTTGCTAAGCCAGTGAAATATTTAGAGAGCAAGTCTTTAATAGAGATCCAACTTTTACGAGCTTTTCCTTCAATATGACTAGGAACCAAGGTAAAAATCATATTATCTAACAGTTCACCATCTTTTAACATAAAAAAAGAAATGAATAAAGTAGCAAAAATTCCTATTGTTATACTTCCAATAATACTGATAGCTTTGCTAAAAATGGTTGATACTGAGGCTAATTGTATGTAAGATGTTAAATCTAGATTATCGATTCTTTCAAATA
>JAUYUF010000150.1 GCA_030694835.1 Flavobacteriaceae bacterium
CTATATATGTTTTGTCTTTTTGTAAATTGTCATATAATTCGTTAAATGAATTAGCGCTTTTTCCCAATTTTTCTGCATAACGGCTAAATCCAAAATTTTCATCAACACATTCTGTTAAAAAATCTGATAAATCTTCTAAATATAAAGTAGATAAATGTTTGGCTTTGTCTTGTATACCCATTGTTCCAAACGCCCAATTTAAATCATCTAATTGTTCAAATCTGGATGCTTGAGGAAGAAAATATTCAGTACATATCTGTCTGGCTAGTGTTTGATTTTTTCCTTGCAAAAATAAAATCACATCATCAATAATATTGATATAAGCTGTCTTTAAAGAAAAAATTCTTTGTGAATTTGATGAGATAATTTTGTTCGTTTGATGGGCATAATCAAACATTTTTTGAAGACCATTTTTTGAAAAAAGTTCTAGAATAACTTCAATACCCAAATCTATTTGAAAAGAATCAATATTCTTGGTATTTAAAAAACCTTTTAAATAAGCTGTTGCCGGATATGGCGTATTTAATTGAGTAAATGGCGGTGTTATGAGAAGGATATCTTTCAATGAAAAATTATTTATACAAATATAAATCTAACTAATAAATAAAAGTGTGAAATCCTATATAAATAAAAAAATCGTAAACAATTAATAGGTAATTATTTACGATTCTAAAAGTGGAGACGGAGGGATTCGAACCCTCGTCCAAACAAGCAACCAAAGTACTTTCTACATGTTTATTTTTTGATTGATTTTCTATTTACAGCTGACCAAAAACAGCCCACTGTAAACCTATTCTCTTAATTTCAGAAAAAAGCCGAGACTTCTTTATTCCTATACCAACTTTTACGATGCCCCTTTATTGAACGCGGTTAGTCATCGCTTTCAAGAGACATTTAGCTTCCCGACCTTGTCGGAACTAGGTTAATCTTACTTTATTCAGATTAAGCAGCTAAAGCGTAGTTATTCTCGCCGTTTAATTTTTGATACCCATTTTACGAGTAGAGCATCTTAGCTCGACATGCTTATACATCAATTGACCTTGCAGTCAAAACCGGTCGTCCCCATATTTTCAATGAACTAGTTTGCAAATTTAGGAAAAACAATCCGAATTATTTTATTCAACCATTTTTTCCCAATATCTTAGCAGCAAACTTTATACCATAACTGAATTATGAAGATAGCCATCATTAAAGAAAGAAAGAATCCACCAGATAAACGGACTGTTTTACCACCTCATATTTGTAGAGAATTGATGAAAGAGTATCCACAACTTACCATAAAAGTAGAAAGTTCTGAAGACCGTGTTTTTTCAGATGATGATTATAGAAAAGAAGGTATTGAAGTTACTAGTGATATTTCAGATTGTGATGTTTTATTAGGCGTAAAAGAAGTGCCCATTGATAATTTAATTCCGAATAAAAAATACTTTTTCTTTTCACATACCATTAAAAAACAAGCGTATAATAGAAAATTATTAAAAGCTGTTTTAGAGAAAAAAATAGAGTTATATGATCATGAAGTTGTAGTAAATGCTGATGGAATAAGACTTGTTGCATTTGGAAGATATGCTGGAATTGTAGGTACTTATAATGCTTTTAGAACCTATGGGTTAAAACATAATTTATATCAAATACCAAAAGCGAATGTACATTTTGATCAAAATGAATTAGTTGATGAGTTGAAAAACATTCAGTTAAATCCTTTTAAAATTGTGTTGACTGGAACAGGAAGAGTAGGAAATGGTGCTAAAGAAATATTAGATGCAATTCCTATTAAACAAGTTTCTGTAGATGCTTTTTTAAACGAAACTTTTGCAGAGCCAGTTTATGTTCAAATAGATGTTTTAGATTATGCCAAAAGAAAAGATGGAAAAGTTATTGATGTTTTTGATTTCTTTAAAAATCCACATGAGTATGAAAATAATTTTGAACGATTTACTACAGTAGCTGATATGTATATTGCTGGTCATTTTTATAGTGAAGGTTCGCCAGAAATTATATCTGAAGAGATGATGCTAAATCCAGATTTTAAAATTTCTGTAATTGCTGATATCAGTTGCGATCTTAATGTCCCAATTGCGTCTACTATTCGTTCATCAACTATTGAAAACCCAATTTACGGATACAATAGATTCACCAATGAAGAAACAGATTATCACTCGCCAATGGCTATTGCTGTTATGGCAGTCGATAATTTGCCTTGCGAATTGCCAAAAGATTCATCCGATGGATTCGGAGAAAATTTCGCTAAATATGTAATCCCAGCTTTTTTCAACAATGATAAAAATGGTGTTTTACAAAGAGCTTTGATGACAAAGCATGGAAAATTGACTGATAGATTTAGTTACTTACAAGATTATGTCAATCAAGAAAAATAAAAATAATGAAAGAGCTTCTTAAGCTCTTTTTTGTTATCAAAAATTGTTCCACAACATAATCAATTTTTACTAAACCCCTATGTTCTAGTCAAAAATATTTTTCAACAATAAATTGTTATCAACTATTTTAAACTTCTTGAAAGTCCCTTTTATTATTGTGTAATTTTAAAATTCTAAAAAATTCATAAATACATAAATAATTTTAAAATGATAGAAGAAATGGTTTTTACAGAAGTTTATAACTATAATGAGGTTCTAAAGGCTTCTTTGGCATATTTCAAAGGAGATGAACTAGCAGCGACTACTTGGATAAATAAATATGCTGTTAAGGATAAAAAAGGAAATTATTTAGAAAAATCGCCTAAAGATATGCATCATCGTATGGCAAAAGAATTTGCTCGTATAGAAGAGAAATATCGTTTAGAAACAATTGATAAAAATTTGTCAGCTTATGGTAAAGTTAGAGAAGAACTAACGGAAGATAAAATTTACAATCTTTTTAAAGATTTTAAATATATCATACCTCAAGGAAGTGTCATGTCAACACTTGGAAATGATACGATGATAGCTTCGCTATCTAATTGTGTTGTAGTTCCTTCTGCACATGATTCGTATGGAGGTATTTGTTATACCGATCAGCAATTGGTGCAATTGTTTAAAAGACGTTGTGGAGTTGGAGTAGATTTATCAGGTTTACGTCCAAAAGATGCTGAGGTTTCTAACGCTGCAGGTTCTACAACTGGTGCTGTTTCATTTATGCATCGCTTTTCAAACACGACTAGAGAAGTGGCACAAAACGGTAGAAGAGGCGCTTTAATGTTAACAATGGATATTGCGCATCCAGATATTGAAGATTTTGTTACCATTAAACAAGATTTGACAAAAGTAACTGGTGCCAATGTTTCTATCCGACTTTCTGATGAGTTTATGAATGCTTTGATGAATGATGGTGATTTTACCTTGCGTTTTCCAATAGAAAGTCCAAATCCGAAATATACTAAAGTTATTAAAGCGAAAGATTTGTGGGATACTATTATTAATTGTGCTCACAATACTGCTGAACCTGGACTAATTTTTTGGGATCGTCAACACCATTATTCAACCTCTTCAATTTATCCCGGATTTAAAAATGAATCAACCAATCCATGTTCTGAAATTGCGATGCAAGGTGGCGATAGTTGTCGATTAATTGCTGTTAATTTATTCAGTTTTGTCGATAACCCATTCTCAGAAAATCCGACTTTTGATTTTGATAAACTTTATAAGGTGGTTTATGAAACACAACGTTTAATGGATGATTTAGTAGATCTAGAATTAGAAGCTGTTGATAGAATTTTTAATAAAATAATGAATGATGATGAGCCACTTCACATCAAACAAATTGAAATTGATACCTGGAAATTATTGTATCAAACTGGAAAAAAAGGGCGAAGAACCGGTTTAGGATTTACTGGTTTAGCAGATGCTATTGCAGCAATGAACGTAAAATTTGATTCGGATAAAGCATTGACAATTGTTGATCAAATTATGAAATCAAAAATAACAGCTGAATTTGATAGTAGTATAGATATGGCTATTACAAGAGGTAAGTTTGAAGTTTTCAATCCAGAAATTGAAAATCAGTCAGAGTTTGTTCAGATGATGGCAAAAGAATTTCCAGAATTATACAAGAGAATGATGATTCATGGTAGAAGAAATATATCAATCAGTACTGTTGCTCCAACTGGAACGTTAAGTATGTTGGCTCAAACTTCATCAGGAATTGAGCCTGTATTTTTACTTTCCTATAAAAGGAGAAGAAAAGTGAATCCGATGGAAAGTAAAGCAAATGTCGCTTTTGTAGATGATATGGGAGATTCTTTTGAAGAGTTTGATGTATACCATCAAAAAGTAAAAATGTGGATGGAAATCACTGGAAAAACGGACATCAACGAGAGTCCTTATGCGGGTGCTACTGCTAATGAGATAGATTGGCAAAAACGTATTGAAATGCAAGCGTTAGTTCAAAAATATACAACACACTCTATCAGTTCAACTATTAATTTACCCTCAGATGTAAGTTTAGATGTTGTGAGTAATATTTACAAAGAATCTTGGAAACAAGGATTAAAAGGAATTACAGTTTATCGTGATGGAGCTAGAAGCGGAATTTTAATTGCTAAGGATAAAAAACCAGAATCGAATGCTGAGTGTTTTACAGAAACTTTTGCGCCAAAACGACCTAAAAAATTAGAAGCTAAGGTCATTCGTTTCCAAAATGATTATGAAAAATGGATTGCTGTTGTTGGTATTTTAGATGGCAAACCATATGAAATATTTACTGGTAAAATGGAAGGTGGATTTAATTTGCCGCAAT
>JAUYUF010000169.1 GCA_030694835.1 Flavobacteriaceae bacterium
GAAGCACTATTAGGAGCCATTTTCTTAGATAGAGATTATGAATGTATAGAAAAATTTATTCATAACAGAGTCATTATTCCTTATGTTGATATCCCAAAACTTGAAGGAAAAGTATCAAGTTATAAAAGCTTGATGCTGGAATGGTGTCAAAAACAAAAAAAGGAGTTTCTTTTTGAAATATATGAAGATTCTGGTAATGATAAAGTTAAACAATTTAGCGTTAAGCTTTTAATTGATTCTAAACAAGTTTCTAAAGGTAGAGCAACCTCCAAAAAGAAAGCAGAAGAAATGGCTTCAAAAAGAGCTTTTTATGCACTACAACATCAAATTGAAAACATTTAGTTTCTATCTTAAACTAAATCGTTTTCGCATATTTTTAACTTAAATTAAATAAACAATCATTAATTTAGCAGACTAACAGTTGTTAATTAGCATGCCAACTTATTCATTAGACTTAAGTGATTTTATTGAAACTTCCTTTTCATTATTTGGAATCAAAACTTCATTAGATGATTATCGTCTTGCTTATTTCTTAAATAAACAGTTGAAAACTAGATTCGAAAAAACTGAAAATAATTTGGAATTTGAACTAAACAATGAAAAACAATCCTATTCTCTCTTCAATTATGAAGATGTTTATAACTATAATGATTGGTTCTTAATTTCAAATAAATTTATTCAAACAAGAACAAATAATCTAACAATTAATTTATTTACAACTACTAATTACAACTTTGATTCTATAAATTATCTAATCCCTGAACGAAAATCATTTGATTTTTTTCTCAAAATAACTGGAGGAGTAAAAAATACTCTAAGCAAAGAATTAATTCAAAATATAAAATCAATTCAACTAATTGATGCTGTTTTTGAAGTAAAACCAGATGAGTTAAAATCAAAAGAATTTTTAATATTTTAAATTATGCCAATAAACAAAAAAACAAAGATTGTAGCCACCTTAGGCCCAGCATGTGATGATAAAGACATTATGAGAGCTATGATAAGGAAAGGTGTTAATGTTTTTCGTATTAATTTCTCACACGCTGATTATGAAGAAGTAAAAAAACGCATACAATCTATTAGAGAACTCAACGAAGAATACGGATACAGAACTGCCATCTTAGCTGATTTACAAGGTCCAAAATTACGTGTAGGAGTTATGAAAGAAAACGTTTTCTTAAATGAAAATGATGTGTTTACTTTTACAACTCATGAGTGTGTAGGTGATCAAGAAAAAGCATTTATGACTTACCAAGCGTTCCCTAAAGATGTTAAGGCAGGTGAACATATTTTAGTGGATGATGGAAAACTTAAATTTGAAGTAATCAGTTCTAATGATGTTGATGAAGTTAAAACCAAAGTTTTAGTCGGAGGAACTTTAAGCTCTAAAAAAGGTGTAAACTTACCAAACACCAAAGTATCGCTGCCAGCTCTAACAGAAAAAGACAAGAAAGATGCCATTTTTGCTATAGAGCAAGAAGTAGATTGGTTTGCATTATCTTTTGTGAGAACAAAAAAAGATTTAACAGATTTACATCAATTAATAGCTAAACATTCACCAATTAAAATTCCTATAATTGCTAAAATTGAAAAACCTGAAGCTGTAAAAAATATCGATAAAATCATTTCGAAATGTGATGGATTAATGGTGGCTCGTGGTGATTTGGGAGTGGAGCTTCCTATGGAACAAGTACCTCTTATCCAAAAAATGTTGGTTCTTAAAGCAAAACAAGCCCGAATCCCTGTAATTGTTGCAACTCAGATGATGGAGACAATGATTATCAATCAAGTTCCAACACGTGCAGAGGTAAATGATGTTGCAAATTCTATTATTGATGGTGCTGATGCCGTAATGCTGTCTGGTGAAACTTCTATTGGTGCTTATCCAATAAAAGTAATTGAGCAAATGTCTAACATTATTAAAAGTGTAGAAAGTGCTCCAATGATAAAGGTACCACAAGAGTTAGTTTATAATCGCACAAAACGTTTTATAACCAAAGCAATCTGTTATCATGCTGCATTAATGTCAAAAGATTTGGGAGCTAAAGTGATTACTTCTTTTACCAATTCAGGTTATACAGCATTTCAAATTTCTGCATGGAGGCCGGATGCTGATATTATTGTTTTTTCTTCTAATAAACGTATTGTAAATAGATTGAGCTTACTTTGGGGCGTTAAAGCATTCTACAACGATAAGATGCTAGAAATTGATGAAACGATTAAGGAAATCAATAAATTTCTTCTAAAAAGAAAATACGCAACACATGGTGATTTTATTATTAGTTTAACATCAATGCCTACAGAGGCTACAGGAATGACTAATACCATTAGAGTTTCTGAGATAGAATAATAAAAAAGGCAGTGCAAAACTCCCTTTTTCTATTTTGCCTCTATATACTAAAACGGTTTCTAAAGTGATTTTGAAAATATTCATTATCTTTAGTATACATTAACTAAAATATAGCTCTTTAATTTAAACACTTGAAAGTGAAGTTCTTGAAGTATATCATAAAAGGAATCGTTTTATTAATCGTGATTCCAATTATTTATATAATACTGTCTTTAATATTTACCTATATTCCTATTAAAAGTACCGTTCAAAACGAATACAAAAACGAATTAATTTATTTACATACTAATGGTGTTCATTTATCAATCATTATTGAAAAAAAGCTACTAGATCCTAAGCTGTTAAATGGCTTGAACTATGAACAACATAATCGATATTTTTCTTTTGCTTGGGGTGATAAAAATTTTTATCTAAACACTCCTACATGGAGTGATTTAACATTCAAAAATGCTTTTATAGCCCTTTTTTTAAAGAGTCCAACATTAATTCATGTAACCAGATATGACAATCTTAACAAAGATTGGATTGAAATAAGGACTAACAAAAATCAACTAATAAAACTAAACACTTACCTCTATAATTCATTTTATTTAGACGGAACTCATAAAAAAACTATAAAAGTTAACAGCTGTTATTCAACTCTAGATGATTTTTACGAGGCTAAAGGCAATTATTCTTGCTTTAATACCTGTAATAGTTGGGTAAACACTGCATTTAAAAAAAGTGATTTAAACGCTTGCTTATGGACTCCTTTCGATTTTGGCTTATATCGGATGTATCAAACACAATAGGTCAATGTTAAATGATCCAAAGATTCAAAGATTGAGAAATCAATAAAGAAAAAAGTAGCAAGTATCAGGTAGCTAGTAATTAAAAAATTAAAAAAGCAATAATTAATTCATTAACTAAAAACTGCTCACTGCTTACTGCCAGCTGATTGCTGAATTGCGTATAGTGCAAAAGATGCCAGCCAATGAGCTCCAGCATATTCTCCACTATCCATTTTATCGTAACTGGCATGAAAATGCTGATTGGCCAAATCCATCATTTTATAATTATCCAAATAGGTTCCCAATTCATACAAACACCAAGCGCGACTAAAATTAAGTCCGTCGAGGTGGGCTAACTTTCCGTCAGAACGATCCGAAACCTCAGCAATTTGAAAATATAAGGAAGGATTTTTTCTAAAATCTGGTAAGAACACGTCAAACCATTTTAAAAATTCTTCTTTGGGTAATACTTTCATCATCAAAACAGCTTCTTGTAAACATGGAGAGAAAAAATCAAATCCGTTTGGTTCCCAAGTTACAGGACAATTGGTGTCTTTTGAAAAATACTCTATTGCTCTTTGTTTAATTAATTGTGCTAATTCAGGATGATATTTTACTGCATAATCTAACGCAAATGACATTCCGAAAGCAATATTTGGATGCTCACCAACTCTTATAGGATACGTAAGTTTTGGAAGAAATTCTATATATTTTTTTATTAATAAATCAACTAAAGGCTGAAGATTCTTATCTAGTTCTTTAGCATCGGGATGTTTCCATTCTTTTATAGCTTCAGATAATTTTAATACCCAAGCCCATCCATAAGTTCTTTCATAAGTACTGTTGTGTACATCATCAAAATATAATAATTCCTTTTCAATATTTTCTTTAGTGATGGTTGCTTTTAATTTTAATAAAATTTCCTCTTTAAATTCAAAATTGGGATTTTCTTTTAATATAGTTACCAAAGTCCAATGACCATGAACGGATGAATGCCAGTCAAAACACCCATAAAAAGCTGGATGTAATTCTTTAGGCGTTTTTAAATAGGTTGCATCACCAATGACTTGATTGAGTTTATTTGGATATTCTTGCTCAATACAATCATAGGCAAAATGATATAAAAAGTTTGCCTTCTTCAAATCTAAAATAGGTTTAACATCTTGAATTATTTTAATTTCATCTTTGGATAATTTCTTTTCACAACTTAAAATTAAAGTTGAAAAAACTAAAATTAGGATTATTTTACTCTTCATAAATAGGGAAATTTATTCGTTTAACAATAACTGTCGCATCACTTGTAACATAGGGTTTTGGCATCATTTCTTTAGTTCTAGGATTTATTTTTACTAAGTCATTACCTAATAAATCAAATTTAGTTTCATAAATATTTACATCAAATTCTTCGAAGGAAGGTACTAAAAAAGTAATTTCCAACGGTTCATTATTATGAAAATAATAACTCATTACTTGACGGTTTTCCAACACTTTAAATAAAGGTTGATCAGAATTACTTTTTTCCTCATCTCCATTAATTTTGATAGAGAAAACGCGTAAAGGTTTCAAAGCTATCATCTCCATTTTATGCGCTTTTCGATTACTTTGAAAATGGATTTTGACATATCGTTGGTAATTAAAAACAGAATCAACCAAAACGGTAATTGTTGGTGTTGCTAAATCAAACAATTCAGATTCTTGTTGATAATTAATGGAGGTGTCGAACTTACTTTTGAAGAAGATTTTATCTTCTTTATTCGATTTTTCTTTGCTTAAGTGCTGTTCAGTAAAATCATCCAATTCTTTATCAAAACTTAACCATGAAGATTTATTTTCATCAATATTCATCATATAAATAAGGCTGTTAGGCTTTCTTTGATCTTGACTATAACCTGAATTTAGATGTGCTATAAAAAGAAATAAAAAGCCAATTATTACTAAAATATTCCTTAACCAATTATTAATTTTATAAAAAATAGGTAGGAGTAAAACTAAAATTAACAATAATAAAATAGAACTAGCTGCCAACATTTCTAGACCTAGCGCTACTGGCAACATATAAACAAAAGGAACAAATAGCATTATTAAAGGAAATGCTAAAAGTGAATGCCACCATATCGGTATGTTTATCTTTCTATTAAACAGTACCAAACCAAAACTTAGGAGTGCAAAAAATAATGGAATTATTAAATAGCTGCCTCCAATAATTTTAAAAGGAACCAAAATTGAAATTATTAACCAAAGTGTTATCGGAGCAATCATTAAGTTTTCTAATGATATTTTTTTATAAAATCTTTGATAGATGGTGAGAAAAATAACAAAAGAAAAAATTGAAAATACTATGACATATGTTATACCATTATAGGTGAATTTATTGATCATATCTCCATATTGAGGATAAATAATCTTAAGAAATTTCCATCCTAAATAGGAAAATATTCCAACTGATAAAATAGATAATAGTAATGGTGAAAATCCTGATACTATTTTCCTAGTATGTAAAATTTCTTTTTTTAATCCATAAAATAAGAGAAAAATAAAAAAGAGAAAAGAAACTATTGCCAATGGAAATATCCAAGAATATGGATAGTAAATCATTCCAAATGGTGCCATATTGAAAAAGATATAATCTTCATCACTCTTCAAATCAGAAATAGATTCTTGTGAAAAATAATTTAACATAGCCATCAAATAGGTTCCTTGATGCTCTAAGGTATTAATGTCTAATCGTTCATATGAATCTTGTGCGGTATGATAATCGAAATGATCATCAATAAAAGCAAAATTATATCCATCTATATCAGCCTCTTCTCTAAATACAGTTAAATCTGTATCATTAGGCAGCGATTTGTAAATACTGTAGGCTATAGAGTTTGAAATAGGAAATGGTGAATTGGCATTGGAAAAAGCTTCAATAAATTTCTTATTCCCTTGATTCGTTTCTAACAACATATAACTCGGACCACCACTTCCTCTGGCTTCAAAATTTAAAACCAACTTTACATCTTTTGCCCAAGGATGATATTTGACGAATGCTTTGGCACCCAATAATCCTAATTCTTCTCCATCGGATATAAGTATAATTATATCATTTTTAGGTTTTTTGTTGGATAATAAAAAAGTTCTAACGCCCTCTATAATGGCAGCAACACCACTTCCGGCATCACTTGCTCCTAAAGATGCGTGGGGACTAGAATCATAATGACTTAACAACATTAAAGCTTCAGAATGATTTTCACCAGGAATTCTAGTTAAAATATTATGTAAAGTTGCCGAAGCTCTCCATTTTATATTAGTAGCAACTTGTTGTTGAATTTCAACCTCTAAACCCAATTTTTGGAGTTCAGAAACTATATAATTGCGAACTTCGGCATGAGCTTTAGTTCCAACAAAATGTGGTTTTTTTGAAATTTCTTTAACATGAACTAGTGCTCTTTTAGTTGAAAATTGTTCTTTGGGAACATCGATAGTGGCAATATTTCTTGGCAGTAATGAATATAAACTCCAAAAAATAATAGCTACAACAATTATATATGCAAATAATAATGAATGATTTTTCGATTTCATAAGCGGGAGTTTAATTCAATATAATTATTAAAATTAACCATTTTTTATTTTAAAAAAACAAACATTGATAACTCATTCATAAATATTTAAAAAAGTGTATAATTGTCTTTTCGTTTTCTAACCAATTTTCATTATATTTAATAACACAAAATTAGAACTTATGGCAGTAAAAAGTTTTCAAGGACCAAGGGCAGATAGTGAGGAAGAAAAATCTAAAATTTTAGTTAAACATCACATGGCTGAAAAATTAATTACATTTAAACCAGAGCAATCGGTTTTAGACGTAATGGAATTGCTGATTAAAAATAAAATTTCTGGTGGACCTGTAGTAAATGAACACAATGAATTAGTTGGAATTATTTCTGAAGGAGATTGTTTAAAACAAATTTCACAAAGTCAGTATTACAATTTACCAATGGCTGATATAAAAGTACAAGACTATATGGTAAAAGAAGTAAAAACAATTGATGCTTATTCTACTGTTTTTGAAGCCGCCGATCAGTTTTTAAATACTCATATCCGTCGATTTCCTGTTATGAAATATGGTAAATTAGTTGGACAAATTAGTCAAAGAGATGTATTGGATGCTGTTTTAAAAATGAAAAATCAAAAATGGTAATTACTCTCTTTTGATGAGTAAATAATAATCATTTTCCAATTCTAAATAACCTTGGTCGTAACAATAGAAATATACATTTTCTGTTTTGGTTACATACATCGAGGTAAAATAATTAAAATCGAAACCAAGTTGTAGGAGTTTACTTCTGTTCACCTTGGTTTTTCCGGTTTTATTAAGTTCAGTTAAAATTCGGTGATTTTTCTTTAACCAATTATTGGTGTTTCTAATTAGGTTCGTTGCTTCTTTATTTGATTTATTATGATACGCATTTCGGCAATAATCAGAACAAAATTTCTTATCAGTTCTTCCTTTTATGGGTTCTCTACAATCTAAGCAAATAGTAGTTTCTTGATTCATAGCTGTTTGATTTACTCAAATATACATTTTTTTTGATTAAATTAATATTTTTTAAATTCCTCACATTCAATTATATATCCATTTTCAAACGACTACAAACGGAAGTAAATGCTTTACAACCGAATCTTTTTTGGATTCTGTTATTTCTTTGTCTCGTTCAATCAAAATTAATGTTTAACCAAAAAATCAATGTTATGAGTAATTTAAGAAACAAAGTTCAGTTAATCGGTCATTTAGGAAATGATCCTGAAATCATCAATTTAGAATCAGGTAAAAAAATTGCAAAATTTACCATCGCTACCAATGAATCTTATAAAAACGAAAAAGGTGAAAAAGTAGAAGATACGCAATGGCACAATATAGTAGCTTGGAATAAAACCGCTGAAATCGTTGAAAAATACCTTAAAAAAGGAAAAGAAGTTGTTGTTGAAGGAAAATTAACTTCTCGCTCTTATGATGACAAAGAAGGAAATAAACGCTATGTAACTGAAGTGGTCGTTAATGAATTGTTGATGTTGGGTGGAAAATAAAACTCGAAAATTGTTGTGAAAAACAGAAAAGAGTCTCGCAAAATGTGACTCTTTTTTTGTTTATATATGTTTTTTAAAATAGTGTTCATCGGTAAATTATTATTGTTGATGAACTGCTTTATGATAGTTCTTACTTTCTTCAATCAGAATTCTGATTACTTCTAATCTTTCTCCTTTATAATAAAGATTCATAAGATCTCTAAATTCACAATAAGCTATAAAATGATTTATCTTGCTGGAATCAATCTGTAAATCTTTAGTAAAAAATTTAATTCCAAAATCTTTAATAATTACTAATGGGAAATCCTTTTTTCTTTGTAACTCACGTTCAAATCTTAATTTAGCTTCATAGCGACCATCCTTTATTGGTACGGCAAAAAATATTCCAAATGACGCTAAATTGGGATGTGCTGCACTTGGTGGGGTTTTTTTATCCATTTCATCCGTATCAAGAGGCGCCTTATTATCACCAATTTTAGGCATTTCAAAACTTATCTTAGGAAGGGTGTCTTTGGGCGTATTTTTAATATCATAAGATAATAAACCCGTTAAATGATGTCGTTTTAGCTTTAAGGTATCTAGCAAATGTATTTTTTCATTTAAAGAAACTTCTATCCAATTATTTTTCAGATGAGTTTTATTGATGGTAATTTTTTTCTTTTCAAATTGAATTGCTGAAATCATTATGGAGTCTCCTAATTTTACTGGTATTATGAAAAATCCATTATCATCACTAATAGTTCCTTGTTTAGAGTTTAAATTAAGTACATGAATATTCCCAATTCTTTGAGAATCCACAGTTATAGAACCCTTTATTTCTGTTCTAATTTCCTGAGCTTCTATTAATTGAATACAAAAAAATAAAAATAGCAAGTATATCTTTTTCACATAACAAATAAAATAGATAACGCTTTGTTTTTATTTAAATCTATGTTAAAATTATATGTAAGCGAAAAATTTAACTTAAAATAAAGAAATATTTAAAATTCTGGAAGAATCATTAGATTAGAAATTCATACTCAACTGAATTCGTTTTCTTGCAATATCCACTTCCAAAACTTTAACTCTCACATGTTGCTGAAGTGTTACTACTTGATTGATATCACTCACAAATGAATTACTTACTTGAGAAATGTGTACCAAACCACTTTCTTTTATTCCGATATCTACAAAACAACCAAAATTGGTAATATTATTGATAATTCCAGGTAAAATTTGACCTACTTTTAAATCTTTTATAGTACTGATTGTTGGGTCAAATTCAAAAACCTTTACTTTTTTACGCGGATCTAATCCTGGTTTTTCCAATTCTTTGATTATATCAGTTAATGTTGGCAAACCTATGGTGTCAGTACAATAATTTTGAAGTTGAATAGTAGATAACAATTCTTTATTACCAATTAAATCAGCAACTTTCACCTTTAAATCTTTAGCCATTTTAGCAACAATACTATAACTTTCTGGATGAACTGCAGAATTATCCAACGGATTTTCAGCTCCAACAATTCTTAAAAAAGCAGCACCCTGTTCAAACGCTTTTTCTCCTAATCTTTTTACCTTTTTAATTTCTGCTCTCGATCTAAAAGCACCGTTTTCTGTTCGATAATCAATAATATTTTCCGCTAATTTTTCACCAATTCCAGAAACAGAACTCAATAAAGGTTTACTGGCTGTATTGATATTTACGCCTACTGAATTGACACAGCTCATTAGAACTATATCTAATTCTTCTTGCAATTTATTTTGATTGACATCATGCTGATATTGACCAACTCCAATCGATTTTGGGTCTATTTTAACCAATTCTGCTAATGGATCTGCTAATCTACGACCAATAGAAACTGAGCCCTTCACAGTAACGTCAAAATTTGGAAATTCATCGCGTGCTATTTTAGAAGCAGAATACACAGATGCACCAGCTTCATTCACCACAAAAACTTGCACATCATTATTAAACCTCATGCGTTTAATTAACTGTTCTGTTTCTCTTGACGCCGTTCCATTTCCAATTGAAATTGCTTCAATTTTATAAGCCTCTACTAATGAATTAATTTTTTTCATCGCCATAGTTGATTCATTTTGTGGCAGATGTGGATAAATAGTTTCGTTGTGTAGTAAATCTCCTTGTCGATTTAAACAAACGACCTTACACCCTGATCTAAATCCAGGATCAATTGCTAAAATTGTTTTTTCACCCAAAGGTGGACTCAATAATAACTGACGTAAATTATTGGCAAAAACTTTAATGGCAGTTTCATCAGCTTTTTCTTTTGCATTTGTCAGTGCTTCATTAGAAAGTGCAGGTGCTAAAAGTCTTTTAAAGGCATCCTCTGAAGCTATTTTAATATGCTTAGCGCATTCACTATTCGAACGAATAAATTTATCAATGATAAATTGAATAGCTTCTTCAGATTCTATAGCAACATCAATCTTTACTATTTTTTCTTGCTCCGCTCTTAACATCGCTAACAACCGATGAGAAGGGCAGCGATGTAATGCTTCAGACCAATCAAAATAATCAGTATATTTTTGAGCATCATCCTCTTCTTTTTTGGATTTAATTACTTTTGAAGTAATCGTGGATTTTCTTGCAAATAAGTTTCGAAGTCTATTTCGAACACTTAAATGTTCATTCATCCATTCAGCTATAATATGTCTCGCACCTTCTAAAGCATCATCCTCATTGGTGACTTTATCATTTAGATATTTTGAAGCGACAAAATCAATATCATCACTATTTTGTGCCATGATCATTTTTGCGAGCGGTTCTAAACCGTTTTCTCTAGCGGTATCTGCTTTGGTTTTTCGCTTTTTCTTATACGGAAGGTAAATATCTTCTAGATCAGTTAAATTATCACATATGGTAATTTTTTGTTGTAAATCTTCAGTTAAAACCTGCTGCTCTTCCATGGATTTTAAAATACTGATTTTCCGAGCTTCTAAATCATCAAATAATTTTTTAAACTTCTGAATATCGGCTATTTGAACCTCATCTAAATTACCTGTTAATTCTTTTCGATAACGCGATATAAAAGGAATCGTACAATCATCAATTAACAATAGAACAGTCCTTTCAATGCTTTTTTGCGGCAAAGCCGTGTGTTTATGGATAAAGGAAATTAGTTGCATCGTGAATTTATTCGTTGAACGATTTTAATACAATATGAAAATCAAACGTTTCTTTTCCGATAGAGAATAAATGTTCACCAACGGTTATAAATCCGTGTTTAGTATAAAATTGAAGGGCTCTATAATTCGTTTTTAAAACCGATAACCAAATAGTTTCCTTTCCTATTTGAATAGCTTCTTCAAACATTGCCAGCTGTAATTTTCCTCCAATTTGTTGATTTAAATAATCTTTTCGTAAGTAAATTTTCTGAAGTTGGGCACAATTCTTATCAGCAACCTCATCGATGGGTGAATGCTTTTTGAGTTTTGCATAACCAATGGGCATTTCATTTTCAAAAGCCAACCAGAAAACATTGTTTTCTTTTGAAATACTAGAACGGATTTTAGCGACAGAAAAAGTATTGTCGAAATAAGTAGTTAAATCATTTCTATCTCTAAAATGATGGCCAAAAGTTTCGTCAAAGGTAATTTGAGCCAAAACTGCTACAATTTTTGCATCATCAACCGTTGCTTTTCTAATTAAAAGATTTTCCATAGAAAATTATGAAATCTGAGCGCCATTATTGATATCTTTCTTTTCTGGTTCAACAAAAGCTAAGGAGCCATCTTTAGCATTCGTCATTAAAATCATTCCCTGACTCTCAACGCCTCTTATTTCTCTTGGAGCCAAATTGGTTAAAACAGTAACGCGCTGACCAACTATTTGCTCAGCTGAAAAACTCTCAGCAATACCACTCACAATTGTTCTCACTTCAGTTCCTATATCAACTTTCAATATTAATAATTTTTTAGCTTTTGGTAGTTTTACGGCTGATAAAATAGTTCCAACTCTAATGTCTAACTTGGTAAAATCATCAAAAGAAATGGTATCCTTTTGCGGAACTATTTCCTGGTTTTCCAGTTCATTTGTTTTTTTTGTTGCTTCTAATTTATCAATTTGTTTTTGAACTTCTTCATCTTCAATTTTTTCGAATAACAATTGAGCTGGTGCAATTTGATGAGATGTTGGCAGTAATATTTCTTTTTCTGATATATCATTCCATGATAATTGAACCTGGTGATTGAGCGGAGTCGAATCTAACTGGTGATTGAGCGGAGTCGAAATCACACTTCGACTCCGCTCAGTGTCCGAAATACGGCTACTTTCAGTGTCCGAAATAGGACTCTGCTCAGTGGCTAAAATTCCAAGAATTCCTTTTAATTTTCTGGCCGTAAAAGGTAAAAAAGGTTCTGACAAAACTGATAACGCAGTAGCTATTTGCAATGCCACAAACATGATAGTTTGTACGCGTTCTGGATTTTCCTTGATTTGTTTCCACGGTTCTTCATCGGCTAAATACTTATTTCCTAAACGGGCTAAATTCATAAATTCACCCAAAGCTTCTCTAAATCGGTAACGCTCTAATGATTTTGAAATCGTTTCTGGAAATGCTTTTAATTGCGCTAAAACTTCTTTGTCAATCTCTGAAAAGGTTGATGGACTAGGAACAATTCCATTATAATATTTATGTGTTAATACAGTCACTCTATTGATAAAATTCCCAAAAATCGCTACCAACTCATTGTTATTTCGTGCTTGGAAATCTTTCCAAGTAAAATCATTGTCTTTTGTTTCTGGAGCATTCGCAGTTAATGCATAGCGCAACACATCTTGTTTATTTGGAAATTCTTCTAAATATTCGTGTAACCAAACTGCCCAATTTCTAGAGGTTGAAATTTTATCGCCTTCTAAATTTAAAAATTCATTAGCCGGAACATTTTCGGGTAAAATATAAGTTCCTTCAGCCTTTAACATGGCTGGGAAAATAATACAATGAAAAACGATATTATCCTTTCCAATGAAATGAATCAAATTCGTTTTTGGGTCTTTCCAATAATCTTCCCAGTTTTTTCCCTCACGTTGTGCCCATTCTTTGGTGGATGAAATATATCCTATTGGCGCATCAAACCACACATACAACACTTTTCCTTCGGCATTTTCTAAAGGAACAGGAATTCCCCAATCTAAATCTCGGGTAACGGCTCTTGGACGCAAACCATCATCAATCCACGATTTTACTTGCCCTAATACATTTGATTTCCAATCATGCTTATGTCCAACAACAATCCATTCTTTCAACCATTCTGAATATTGATCTAACGGTAAATACCAGTGCTTCGTTTCTTTTAAAGTAGGTGTATTTCCAGTAATAGCAGATTTTGGATTGATTAAATCGGTAGCGTTATGTGAGGTTCCGCACTTTTCACACTGATCGCCATAACTTTCTTCATTGCCACATTTTGGACAAGTTCCGATGATAAATCGATCAGCTAAAAATTGATCAGAAGCTTCATCATATAATTGTTCTGAAATTTCTTCAATAAACTTTCCTTCATCATATAATTTTTTAAAAAATTCAGAAGCTGTTTCGTGATGTATTTTAGCAGAGGTACGAGAATAATTATCAAAAGAAATCCCAAAATCTTCAAAAGATTTCTTAATAATAACGTGATATTTATCCACCAATTGTTGAGGGGTTATACCTTCTTTTTTAGCACGAATGGTAATCGGTACTCCATGTTCATCAGAACCGCAGATAAAAGCAACGTCTTCTCCTTTCATACGCATATACCGTGCAAAAATATCAGCAGGAATATATACTCCGGCTAAATGACCAATATGTACGGGACCGTTGGTATACGGTAATGCTGCGGTGATCGTAAAATGTCTCTGATTCTCCATTTTTTTATTAATTACACTACAAAAATAAGGATTCCTATTTAGAAAAATCAATAGTTAATTTGTTTTCGTAATTTGCATTAACAAATGAAAATGAAAACACCCAACTATTTGCAAAAAGGTGACACAGTTGCTATCATTGCTACGGCACGAAAAATTTCATTAACTGAAATTGAAGAAGCTGTCAATCTTCTTACTTTATGGGGATTGAAAGTAGTTGTAGGAAAAACAATTGGAATAGAAAACAACCAATTTGCAGGAACAATAGAAGAGCGTGTTAATGATTTGCAAACAGTTTTAAATGATGATTTCATTAAAGCAATTTGGTGCGCGCGCGGCGGATATGGAACTGTTCAATTAATAGATTTATTAGATTTTACCAAATTTCAACAATCTCCTAAATGGATAATCGGCTATTCTGATATAACCGTGTTGCACGCTCATATTCATAATTTAGGTATTGAAACCATCCATGCGACAATGCCTATTAATATTCCTTTGAATTCTGATGAAGCTAAAACAACACTTAGAAAAGCTTTGTTTGGGAATCAATTAAAATATGAATTCCCAGCGTATGAAATGAATATTTTTGGAAATGTTAAGGGTCAAATTGTTGGTGGAAATCTATCTGTATTGTATAGTCTGTTGGGAAGTAAATCCTCTATTGAAACAAATAATAAAATCCTTTTTATTGAAGATTTAGATGAATATTTATATCATATTGATAGAATGCTTCAAAATCTGAAACGCAACGGTTATTTTGAAAATCTAGCTGGAATTATAGTAGGTAGCATGACTAAAATGAATGATAATGAAATTCCGTTTGGGAAAACTGCTGAAGAAATCATATTAGATTTTGTAAAACCATTAAATATTCCTGTAGTTTTTAAGGTTCCTTTTGGACATTTAGATGATAATAGAGCACTCATTTTTGGTAGAAATATTCAGCTTTTTTCTAATGTAGATTCTATACAAATTATCTTTGAAAACTGATGGCGCAACATAATTTATTGGGGCAAAAAGGTGAAGACTTGGCGGCAGAATATCTGCTAAAAAATGGTTATAAAATTATAGAACGCAACTGGCGTTTTCGAAAAGCGGAAGTCGATTTAATCGCTCAAAAGGAAAATATATTAGCAGTTATTGAAGTGAAAACTCGAACCTCATTAGATTTTGGGAATCCTCAAGATTTTGTGAATCCTAAGAAAATAAAATTAATGGTGAGCGCCATTAACGAGTATGTTATCAGTAAAAATTTGGATGTTTCCGTTCGTTTTGATATTATTGGGATTTTACAAAATGGAAATGAAACGAAACTAGAACATTTAGAAGATGCATTTTATATCTTTTAAGTTTATCCATTCTGTTCAAAATACTTTATAACAGCTTCTTTCATCAAATTAGTTTGTTCGTTTAAAGCTAATGATGGTAATGGAATTAAAGTTTCATAATGTGGCCAACCATCACTATCTGTAGTGCTTAATCGATAATATCCGTAAGGCTCAAATATTTTACATACTGCAATATGCATCAAGTTTATTTTATCATCTTTTGAAAATTGTATAAACCCCTTTCCCAATTCCTGAACTCCTATTAAATACAAAATAGATTCAATTTTCATTATATCTCCATCGGCAAATTGTTCGCTTACTTTTTTTACTAATTGCGAATATTTCTCTTCTATTGTAAAAGTTGAATTCATTTTAACTATTTTTTACAAAGGTATGAAATTGATAGGTTTGAATTGAAGTATATATCCCTACAACTTATTGTAGTTTTAATTTTATATTTGATATTACCATTCATTGAAAAATGAAATTACAATATTTATTGATGTTTTTATTGACAACAATAAAAAAGGATAATCCTGTTAAAATTTAAGGATGAAAAAAGGGATTTACTTTTTTATGTTAGCATTTTATTCATTTGGGACTTTTTGTTTACCAAAGGGAGACTTTTCTGTTATTACTGATTTGCCTAAAATGTATCAACAATGTAAAACTTTAGAAGATAAAGACCTTACTCCGCTTGACTTTATTACTGACCATTTATTAAACATTGATGGTTTATTTGACAAACACTGCAATGGTGATGAACAGAAGCCTCATCAACCAAGATTAAATTATAGCAACTATCAAACTACTTTTTACTTTTTCAATCATCTTACTTTTTCATTTATAAAATTCTATCCTTTTATAGACAAACCAACTATTTCGTTAATCAACTTTATTTCATCTAATTATATTGCGAAAATATTTAGACCGCCAATAGCTATTTAATTAAGTAGTCTGTGCTTTTTAATAAGCATCCAAATAAATTATTAATCTTATTAAATATCTAAAAATGAAAAAAATAATTTTCGTTGGATTGGTGCTTTTGGGCTTCACTTCAACAAGTTTTGCTCAAAGTAAAACTCCAATTGCAGTAACAACAGCATTCAACCAAAAATTTCCAAATGCAACAAATGTAAAATGGGACAAAGAAAACGCCCATGAATATGAAGCTTCATTTGAATGGAAAGCTGAAAAACATTCTGCAAACTTTACTGACAAAGGTGAATGGTTAGAAACTGAGAGTCCATTGACTTTTAGTCAACTTCCAAACAAAGTTCAAACTGCTTATAAAACATTATACAAAGAAACAGCTATTAAAGCAGTGGCTAAAATTGAAACTTCAAAGGGAGATACTAAATATGAAATTGAGCTCAAAAAAGGATTAAAAACGATGGAACTGTTTTATAAAAATGATGGAACAGTAATAAAAGAATAATTAAATCAAAGGTAGAGCGCCTTTTGGTGTTCTACCTTACTCCATTAAATATAAAACAGCATCTGTTTTAAAAATATCCCCATCTGCAAATTGTATCCTTAATTTTTCTATAATTTTTTACATTGATATTCATTTTATATAATCTAATTAAAAACACCCTGCTTTTTAATCAATTTTATCATTATATTTACATAAAATGAACAATGGAGTCCAGTAACCATTAATAAAAACGGGGCAAAACCGAAAGCCATATTAAGTAGGAAAATTTAAAATAAATTATATGAGAAAAATATTCATGACAACAATTTTTATTCTTTGTGTTATTACAATTACAACAGCACAAGATTACACAACTGGTATTGGATTTAGAGGTGGGCTATCAAATGGATTAACAGTGAAACATTTTATTAGTAGCAATACCGCAATTGAAGGAATTCTATCAACAAGATGGCAGGGTTTTGAAATTACAGGTTTATATGAAATTCATAATGAAGCATTTAATACCGACCAATTAAAATGGTATTACGGATTTGGAGGACATATTGGATTTTGGGATGGCAATAATGCTAGTTGGGCGGACAATAAAGACAAAAGCTATACTGTAATTGGAATTGATGGAATATTGGGTTTAGAATATAGTTTTAAAGAAGTTCCTATTAACCTAAGTTTAGACTGGAAACCTACTTTTAATTTAATAGGTTATTCAGGATTTTGGGGTGATGGTGGAGCTCTTTCTATACGTTATATTTTTTAAAATTATAATAAGATTAACGTTAATTAATTACAACTTATATAGCTAATTGTGAGGTTTCTTCTTCATTATTGGCTATAGAAGTTTTTAATATTATATTTTTCATTGAAAATACCCATCTTAAAAAGTTTCTATCTTTTTAAATTCCATTAAAAAACCTATTTTTACTAAAACACTTTTTATTGATGAATACTTTTGATATTTGTTTGATAATAATTCTAGGTTATGGATTTATTCGTGGACTCTTTAAAGGTCTTTTTGTTGAAGTAGCCTCATTATTAGCTCTCGTTTTAGGAATTTATGGAGCCATTCATTTTTCTGAGTTTGTTGGAAATTACCTTTATGAAGTCTTCAATTGGAATAGAAAATATATTACCATTGCATCCTTTGTAATCACATTTATTGCCATTGTAATTGCCATTACCCTTTTAGGAAAATTCTTAACTAAAATTGCTGATTTTGCATCACTTGGGATAATCAATAAAATATTCGGTGGATTTTTTGGGCTATTAAAAATGGCTCTTTTTGTAAGTGTTTTACTAATCTACTTTAATAAATTCAATACAAAAGTTGAAATGGTAGAGGAAACCACTTTACAAGAGTCTGTAATGTATAAACCTATTAAAGAAATAGCTGGGATTATATTTCCAAGCTTTTTTAATGAATCAGAATCTATTGAGTTTAACCCTAAATTATGAAATCTTTCTATTTTTTAATTTTTTGAGTAATGTTCTTTTATCTATTTTCTTTTGGATAGAATGATAATTTTTAACATAGGAATTGACGCAAGAACTATAAATCCGATAAGTAAATAAATACTGTAATTTACCAATTGCGGATAAGCTTTGCCAAGAAAATATCCAAGCGGTGTTAGCGAACCAATCCAGATTACTGCTCCAATAATATTCAATAAACTGAATCTGCCTAACGGCATTTTAGAAGCACCCGCCAGTATTGGAATCATTGTTCGGATAACTGGTAAAAACCTTCCGGTTATAAAAGCCCAAATGCCGTATCTTTCATAGAATACTTTAGTTTTTTCGAGGTAGGATCTTTTAAATATCTTTGCATCTGTCTTATTAAAGAGTTTTGGCCCCAGCCATTTTCCTTTGGAATAACCCGTAAAATCGCCAAGCACCGCTGCTGTAATCATTGCTGTAACCAAAACCATCAAAGGAAAATCAAGGAAATGTGTGCCACAAAGTAATCCGGCAGTAAAAATTAGAAAGTCACCTCCCGGCAGTACCAATCCAATGAAGAATCCTGTTTCAAGATAAATAAGTGCCAACAAAAGAAAAATTCCGCCATATTCTATCAAATAAACTGGATCCATAAATTGTTAAAAAAAACTGCTTAATAAAAATATACTCTCATTCATTATAAATTGTTGTTTCGTTGTTTTTTAATGCTTGTGCATTTTTATTATCTGACAAATATCCACTAAATAATCTTTAAAACACTGTTTTTAACCCAACCAATTTTACCATCGGCTAATTTAATTTTAACCCAATCATCAACTTGATCTAAAATTGCCACTTTAGTGCCTTCGTGTAGTAAAAAAACATCTTCACTGTTAAAAGTTGGGGCATTTTTAACCACCGCTTTTTCATAAAAAATAATGGCAGGCTGATGGTTTTTTTCATAATTAACGCCTTCTAAAGCAATCAAAATAGTAATAATCATCAATCCGAAAGTAGTAATACTGATGGAGAAAAAGATGCGTTTTAAGATGGATGAAAAGGAAAAATAATAAATCAAAAAAAGCAAAGCGGTTAAAATTGAAAAAACAACAGCGATTATTGCCCAAGTTTCTACACTAATTTTGTGCAAGAAATTGGTCTCAATTTTCTGAATCAAAGTTTTAGGCATTTCATCAATTTGATCAATTGACATTCTATTAGCAAGCACTAAATTATATTTGGCATCCTCGTGCAACGGATTCAATTTTAATGCTTTTTCATAATAATAAATAGCCGGAGCTACTTCATTTAATTTATAATAAGCATTGGCTAAATTAAAATACAAAGCATCAGAATGCATCCCGCTTTGTTCAATTTTTTGATAGTAATTTACTGCATTTTTATAATCTGCATTTTTATAAAATTGATTGGCTTGGTTAAACAATACATCATTAGATTGCGCATTCATTGCTAATCCAATAAACATCAATATAATTGTTATAACTCTTTTCATGATTAAAGTTGTTTATCAATTAAAGCAATTATTTCAACAGCTTTTGCAAATTCTTCTTTCATTTTAACATTAGATGATGGTGTAAAGCGTGCAAAATCACAATCGTTTAAAACAGAAATAAATTCTTTGATAGACTCTATTGAAACTCCTCTTTCAATCAATAATTCTGTTATTTTATCTTGACTTATTTCAGCTGTTTCAATCGATAATTTTGCTTTTAAAAAATTGTGTAAGGCTTTTTCTAGCGCAATGTAAAATGATTCTTTTTTACCCAATTCTTTCTTCGCTGTTGATAAGTATTTTTTAGCCAATTTGTCTGCTTTTCGCTTTCTGCTTCCAACAATATCTTTAGAACGATCTTCATTGTATCGATTTACAATCATCCCAACAGGAATAACTGCTAACGGCAATAGAAGCAATAAATAAAACCATTTTGATAAGAAAAAAGGCTCTTGTTGAATTGGCTCAAACGATGTTTTTGTTTGTATATATCTAAAACTATTACCCGAGACTTGTACTTGTTGCTTATGAGCAGAAACAGAATCAGAACCGGGTAAATCTTTTCCTTCTACCACATCAACAAACATATCTGGCACTTCAATGGTATGATATTTTTTTTCTGATGGATTAAAATAGGAAAATGACACATTCGGAATTTTATATTTCCCTTTAAACTGCGGAACTACGGTATAATTAGAAAAAACTCTTCCGTTTATTCCGTTAAGTGTTGTTTGTAAATTTTCTTTATACTCTGGTGTGTATGTTTCTAATTCGGCAGGTGTTATTAATTTTGGAATTTCAAACAACTTAAAATTACCAGTTCCCGAAACTTCTACCATTATTTGAGCTGTTTCATTTGCTTTTAAAATTTCTTTGTTTTTAGTTACTTTAAACTGAAAATCGCCCACAGCTCCAGTAAAATTCTCTGGTTTACCTTCTAAAGGAAGTACTTTAACTTTTATCACTTTTTTACCTGTTGAATAGGATTCTGTATAACTTCGTAAAATAGCTTCGCCAAAGAAATTATATCTACCCGTAGGAACTCCTAAAGTGATATCCATTCTCATGGGTTCAATTACTAAGTCACCATTTTTTTGAGGAATCAAAATAGCTTTTTTTAATTCAATATATCGATAACGTTCTCCTTTATATTCTCCTGACTGAATATTCATTCCCTTAATCTCAATATCCTGATTCCAAAATCCATTATACTGTGGAGATTCTAAAACAGCCCAATTGCTTACACTGATATTTTCGCTTACATATAATTTATAAACTACATAAAGTGCTTCGCCAACATATGGGTTTTCTTTCGAAACTTCAGCTACTAAATGAATACCTTGTTGCGCTATATAAACAGGGTCGTTAGGATCCTTTGGCACTTCAACATTTTCTGTAACAGTAATCTTTAAAATATTCGTTTTATAGATTTTTCCTTCATATTCTACCGTTGCTGAAGGAATTATAAATGTTCCAATTTTTGTAGGTTGAATGATAAAAATATATGTTTGAGAAAAAGAGGCTTTCCCATTTATCCAGGATTGATTTACAGATTGACTTGGTCCTGCAACAATTCTAAAATCGCTCATATCGGGCAATTTAAAATTATCAGCGCCTTGTTTATCAACAGTAAATTCTATTCGCAGTCGCTGATTTAAACCAATTTTAGAATTACTTGCTGTAGCTGTAAAATCAAGTTGCGCGAAAGCAACTTGACTTACCAATAAGTAAAATCCTAAAAGGGCATATTTAAAAATCAATTTTTTCATAAATAATTTTTCTTGCTACATTTTCTGTTACCAGTCTTTCTCTTTTTTATTTGATTGATTTGGTATTTTTTGAGCATTTACTTTTTTCTGTGTTTTATTCTCTTCTTTATTCATCGCTTCTAACAATTGCTCTATTTGTTGTTGCGATAATTTATTAGGTTGAGGTTGCTGCTGCTGTTGTTTCTGATCTTCCTTCTTATCCTGATCTTTCTTATCTTGTTGATCATCCTTTTTATCTTGATTGTCTTTATTATCTTTTTTATCCTGATCCTGTTTTTGATCATCCTTTTTATCTTGATCTTTTTTATTTTGATCCTTATTTTGCTCTTGTTCTTTTAATAATTTTTGAGCCAAGGCCAAATTGTAACGTGTTTCTTCATCTAAAGAATTATTTCTCAAAGCATTTTTATAGGCTTCAACAGCAGGAGCATAGCTTTTTGCCTGCATTTGACTATTACCTAAATTATGAAATGCCTCTGCTTTAACTAAATTTTCTTTAGCATTTTTAGCGATTGTCTCAAATAACTGAATAGATTCTTTACTTCTATTTTGCTGATATAAAGCATTTCCTAAATTATAAATTGCTTTGTTATAAGTTGTATTTTTTTCTAAGGCTTTTTTATAAGCAACCTCTGCATCTGCATATTTCTTTTGTTGATATAATTCATTTCCATCTCGCAGTAAAGTGCGTGCTTTTCGCTGATTTGAAGCGTCGTTTTGTTGCGCAAAAACCATCGCTGAAATAAAATATAACAATATGAAAATCTTACTTCTCATTGAATAAATTTAATTTTTGTATCCACTTCGTTTTCTTTTCAAACATCAATGCTTCCAGCACTAAAAACAATAAACCCAATCCGATAAACCATTGAAATTGATCTTTAAAATCTGAAAACTCTTTGGTTTCATATTCTTTCTTTTCGGCATTTGTTATAATTTTTTCAATTTCATCAATCGTTTCATTGGTGTTATTTCCTAAAATATAAGTCCCATTTCCTTCTTTGGCGATTTCATTTAATATAGTTTCATTCAACTTTGTGATAACTACTTCTCCTTTTTGATCTTTTTTATGTTCCACAAAAACACCATTTTGTTTCATAGGAATTGGAGCTCCGTTTGATGAACCTACACCGATAGTAAAAACTCGAACACCATTTTCATTAGCTTGTTGAGCTACTTGTTGTGTATTTCCTTCATGGTCTTCACCATCTGAAACTACAAATAAAAACCGATTGGTTTGTTCATCATTGTCAAAATAGGTCATTGCTTTTGAAAGCGCTTCATTCATGGCTGTTCCTTGATCTGAAACCATTTCTGGATTGGCTATCTGTAAAAACATTTTAGCCGATGCTAAATCAGTCGTAATTGGCAATAAAGGATAGGCACTTCCTGCATAAACAATAACTCCAACACGATCACTTCCTAATTTATCAATTATTTTATTGATAAGTTGTTTTGATTTTTCCAAACGGTTTGGAGCAATATCTTCCGCTAACATACTTTTAGAAACATCTAGTGCAAAAACAATATCAACTCCTTGTCTTTTAATAGTTTTTAATTTGATTCCCATTTTTGGATTCGCTAATGCAATAACTAAAAATGCAATTCCTAAACTTAAGAATATGAGTTTTATCAATGGTTTAAAAGTTGATTTTTCTGGCATCAATTTCTCCAACAATTCAGACTCTGCAAATTGTTTTCTAACTTTTTTCTTCCACCAACTCACATACATAAATCCGATTACTAATACTGGAATTAGTAGGAATAAGTAAAAATATATGTTGTCTTCTATTTGATACATTTTCTTTAAATAAAACTTCTGTAAACCGTTAATCTCAGACCC
>JAUYUF010000122.1 GCA_030694835.1 Flavobacteriaceae bacterium
ACACTTCACAAGTCTATAGTACTTATTCAGGTATCAATCGTTTTGATTATAAATTAAGAACACCAAGTACTGTTACAGGTAGTTTTGCTTATATTTTTAATAAACAAGGTTTAATCAGTTTAGATTATGTTTATAAAAATTATAGCGGAATCCGTTTAAGTGGTGGTGATTTTAGTTCAGAAAATCAAAATTTTAAAGATAATTTAAAAGGTGTAAGTCGTGTAAATTTAGGAACTGAATGGCGTTTTGATAGACTGAGTTTAAGAGCAGGTTTACACACTGAAAAAAGTCCTTTTGAAGGTGCTTCAGATAATGAAAATACAGAAGGATATTCTCTAGGTGCTGGTTATAATTTTGGGGCATTCAAATTCGATGTTTCTTACAGCAAATCTAATCAAACAAAATATTATGATTTTTATCCTCAATACAATCAAATTGATGCAACTACTTTAGCAACAGAAAACTCTAAAGTCACTGCAACATTGACAATCAGGCTTTAAATTTTTTAATAAAATATAAAAACGTCCTTTAAAGGGACGTTTTTTATTACTTTTGCATAAAAATTAAAATAAAATGAGTACAATCAATTTTACAATCGAAAAAACCAATATTCCAACCATAATCAAGTTTGTTTCAAATGCTGTTTTAACGAAAGGTTCACATGAATTTAATTCTACCGAAGAAGCTTCAGGTTCTCCATTAACACAAAAATTATTTGAATTCCCTTTTGTTAAAAAAATACAGATTTCTGCAAATTTCATTGCTATTGAAGGTATTGATAATTTAAATTGGGATCATGTTCAAGATGATGTTAAAGATTTTATCCAAGATTTTATTTCTGAAGATCTTAAAACAAGTGAACAGCAGGTAATGTATCAAAATAATGTATTGGAAATTTATATGGAAAGTACTCCTAATCCAAATACAATGAAATTTGCTACAAATCGTTTATTAGCAGTAAATGATGCTACTTTCATTTCTATTGATGAGGCTGAACCTTCATTATTAGCTCAAGAATTATTTAGTTTTGACTATGTAACTGAAGTGTTTATTTCAGAAAACTATATTTCAGTTACTAAAAATAGCTCTAAAGAATGGGATGAAATTCAAGCTGATTTAAGAGCCTACATCAAATCATTTATAGAAAGTGGAAAAGAAATTCTTAAAGAGAATTATAGCAATAATACTTCTTCTGATGTTTATGATTTTGATGCTTTAGATGACACTAGTAAACAAATTGTTGCTATTTTAGACAAATATGTTAAACCTGCTGTGGCTTCTGATGGAGGAAATATTTTATTTCATTCCTATGATAGTGAATCAAAAGTAGTAAGTGTTGTTTTACAAGGTGCTTGTAATGGTTGCCCATCATCAACAGTAACTTTAAAAAATGGAATTGAAGATATGTTAAAACAAATGATTCCAAATAAAATTGAGATGGTAAAAGCCATTAACGGATAATCTTATTTTATGTCTGAAAAAGTAAAACCGTACAAAGATTCCGATTCAGGAAAAAAAGAGCAAGTTGCTCAAATGTTCGATAACATTTCTGGAAACTATGATTTTTTAAATCATTTTTTATCATTAGGAATTGACATTCAATGGAGAAAAAAAGTCTTAAAAATTGTTGAAAAAACGAAGCCTGAAATCATTTTAGATATCGCAACTGGAACTGGAGATTTAGCTATTTTACTTTCAAAAGCAAATCCAAAGAAAATTATTGGGTTAGATTTGTCAAACGGTATGTTAGAAGTTGGACGTAAAAAAGTTGCTGAAAAAAAGCTTTCATCATTAATAGAAATGGTTCAAGGAGATTCTGAAAATTTACCTTTTGAGGATAATTATTTTGATGTAATAACAGTTTCTTTTGGTGTTCGTAATTTTGAAAATCTCAATAAAGGTCTTTCAGAAATTTATAGAGTATTAAAACCTGGCGGAACTTTTGTCGTTCTTGAATTTTCACAACCAACTAAATTTCCGATGAGACAACTCTTTGGGTTTTATTCAAAATACATTTTACCACTAATAGGTAAATTAATTTCTAAAGATAATTCGGCCTATACTTATTTACCAGAAAGCGTTGCTGCCTTTCCATTTGGCGAAGATTTTAATACTATTTTACGAAATTTGAATTATAATAATGTATCTAACAAAGCGTTAACATTTGGAATAGCCTCTATTTACAAAGCGCAAAAATAAAATGAATATATTAAGAAGTATCGTAATTACATGTATTGTATTTGGCAGTACTTCTTCCATTTTTGCACAAAGAGAAGTTATTGAATATCTACCCAATTTCGATTTACAAACTATTCATTGGGGGTACTATTTAGGAATCAATAATAAAGGATATAAAGTCTCCTATCTTCAAGCAAATCAAAATATTACTATTGAAGAATCACCTGGTTTTAATGTTGGGTTGATTGGAGATTTACGCTTGCACAATAATATTAATTTAAGGTTTGAACCTGGACTTTCTACTAATACCAAAGTGCTTTATTTTACAAATTTACAAGGAAAACAAGACAGTATACGAGAAGCTGGTGGTACTTATTTACACGTGCCATTTGTTCTAAAATTAAGTACAAATAGATATAATAATATTAGACCTTATATTTTAGGTGGAATTTCATATGATTATAATTTTTCCAGCAATCAAGATAATCCTGATGATAATGTTGGCGGACAATTTAGGCTGAAAAAGCATAATTTTATGTATGAAATGGGGTTTGGAATTGATTTATATCTCTATTATTTCAAATTTTCACCTTCTATTAGAGGCGTTTTTGCCATCAATAATGAGTTGAAATATGATGAAAATCTAAACAGTAAATGGACTGGCCCAGTTGATTTTTTAGGAACACGTGGAATTTTTATAAACTTTGCTTTTGAGTAAATTATCTTCTTTTAAATTCACTAAGAATTATTGCAGTAGCTGTTGCTACATTTAAACTTTCCGTATCATGCTGTTTTCCAAAAGCAGGAATCGCAATTTTTTGTGTGATTAACTTTTCTATTTCAGGACTAATTCCATTTGCTTCATTTCCCATTACGATGACTCCTTTTTTAGAAAGTTCTGATTCATAAATATTATTTCCTTCCATAAAAGTTCCATAAACATGTCCATCGTAAGATGAAATAAATTCTTTTAAATCAGTATAAAATAGTTGAACTCGAGTTAATGAACCCATGGTTGATTGTACAACTTTAGGATTATAACAATCAACTGTATCTTTTGAACAAATTATTTGCTCTAAACCAAACCAATCACATAAACGAATAATGGTTCCTAAATTTCCAGGATCGTTTATAGTGTCTAATGCTACAACTAAATTATTAGAATCAATTTTTTTTATCGATGGAATCTTAAAAATTGCTAAAACTTGGTTAGGAGCTTTTAAAAAACTAATTTTTTTTAATTCATCTTCATTTATAATTTCAATTTTATCTTCAAAATTATTCGTGAAATTATTAGTAAGTGTAAATATTTTCTCTACTTGAAAATCAGATTTTAAAAATTCATGAACACTTTTTAGCCCTTCAACAACAAATAATTGATGCTGAATTCTAAATTTTTTATGTTCTAAACTTTTAATTAACTTTATGTTGTTTTTTGATAACATACAAATGGTTACTTTTGAACAAATTTAAAGCAAAATCATTGCAAACCAACAATTCAACACGATTCATTTTAGCTGCGTTAATTTTAATTAGCATTAGCTCTTGTAATTCTGTAAAATATGTTCCGAAAGATAAATTTTTACTTAAAAAAAACAAGATTACTGTTAATGATAAAAAAAGTGTTGATGAAAATTTAACAGATTATATAGTTCAACGACCTAATCAACTGGTTTTAGGAGTTCCTCTTCCTCTCTATTTATACAACTTGGGCAATAAAAGCAATGATACTGCCTATGCTTATTGGTTAAATAAAAACCCTAAAACACATCAATTTTTATCAAAAGTTTTCTCAGAAAAGCAAGTTGTTAGAATTGGCAATTCCTACAAAGGACTTCATAATTGGTTTTTAAAAAGTGGTGAAGAACCTGTTATTTTAGATTCACTTAAATCTCAAATAACCGCAGAAAAACTGAGGCTGCATTATATCAATGAAGGTTATTTTAAGAATGATGTTTCTATAAATTATTCTTTTAAAAAGAATCAAAAAGCGAATGTGGTGTATAATGTTGCTAAAAACAAACCTTTTTTGATTGACAGTGTTTTTGTAGATATTCAATCTCAAGTTTTAGATTCTATGTATCAAACTGAAAAACAAAATTCATTTTTAAAATCAAATGAACGATTTAGAGATCAAAATTTTAGAGAAGAATCTAAACGATTAACCAAACAGTTTAGAAATTCTGGAATATATCATTTTTCTGAAAACTCAATAGGTTTTTATCAATTAGATTCGACCAATACAAATTACAAAACCAATGTTTTACTTCAAATAGATAATCAAATAATTGAAAAAAATGATAGTATTTATGCAAGAACATATGTTCCTTACAAAATAAATAAAGTTTCCATTTTTACTGATTATAGCTTTTTGAACAAAGAAAAACAGTATCAAGATAGTTTAAACTATAAAGGAATACAGATTTATGCAGTTGATAAAATAAATTTTTCTCCTAAATTCTTAGCCAATTCAATTTTTATAGAATCTTCCAATTTATACAGTGATATCAATAGAGATTTAACAAGAAATTATTTAAGAACTACACAAAATTTCAGACTTGTTGATGTTAAGTATACTGAAAATGATAATAATACTTTAGACGCAGCTATTTATTTAAGTCCATTAAAAAGATATAATTTAGATTTAATTACTGAAATTACTCACTCTAACATTCGACTCTTAGGTATATCTCATAAAATTAGTTTATTGAATAGAAATACATTTAAAGGCGCAGAAATCTTTAGATTATCGCTACAAGGATCTTTTTTAAACACTTCTAGAGATGCTAGTAACAATTCAAACTTTTTTAACGCATGGGAAGCAGGTATCGATGCATCCATCAAAATTCCAAAATTTCTATTACCCTTTAAAACATCTTCAATAATTCCTAAACATATGTATCCAAAAACCGAAATTACAGTGGGTACAAGTTGGCAAAAAAATATTGGGCTAGATATACAAAAATTTACCGGAATTATAGATTATTCTTGGGAAACAACACCACAAAAAAAACATAGTTTAGAATTACTAGATGCTCAATATATCAGAAATTTAAATGTATCATCTTATTTTGATATTTACGCTTCAGAATTTTTAAAACTCTCTGCAATTGCTCAAAATAATTTCAATCAAACAATTACAACAACATCAGCCATTCCTTTTTATAACAATAATATTGATGAAACGTTTCAAAATTCCAATCCTGAGGAATATCAAATTGCTAGAAACATTAAAAAAAGATATGATATTATAACCGAAAATATCTTAATTCCTCTAATAGCATATTCTTATACTTACAACAATAGTGAGAGTTATAACGATCATGATTTCTCCTATTTTAAAATTAGAATAGCAGGTGCTGGAAATTTTACTAACTTATTCACAACGCAAAAAGAAGGTGCTACTTCCAAAGAGTTATTAGGTATCCCTATTGCTCAATATTTCAGAACTGATATAGAATATAAAAAATTCTGGGATTTAACATCAGAAAACATTCTTGCTTTTAGAACTAGATTGGGTATTGCAATTCCTTATGGAAATTCTAGTCAAATTCCGTTTAGTAGAAATTATTTTGCTG
>JAUYUF010000124.1 GCA_030694835.1 Flavobacteriaceae bacterium
CAGCAAAAGCTGTATTATCACTGTATAGCGATCAAAGGCAATGCAATTTGGTTTAGCAGGTCGTTAGAGCACAATTCAAAGGGGCGGGAGTGCGTAGCACGGAGCAACTTTGATCAGCTTTAGCTGAATGTGCTCTAACGGTTGGGCTATCATTTCGGCGTGGATAATTCCGCAGGAATTGTCCGCTAAGAAATCAGGTTATTGATTACATTAATTTTCATATTTGTTAAAAACCCACGCTAAATTATAGCCATTGTTGGGCGGAGATATTAATATTTTTCTTTTCTCCAATTTTGGTCATTTAATGTCAAATAATGAATAGCAATAATCAGTTTTGTTCTAATATCTGAAATATCATATAACTCATATTGCATAATCAAACTTGCGTTCATTGAAGGTGATATATCTCCAGATGCTTTAAATGTGTCGGAATAGTAATTAACTGCTTTATTATCTTTACCACACTTTTCAAGAAATTCAAAATACTTGTTTTCAGGTCTGAAGCTAATATTCTTCAAAGTGTCTTTTTGTTCTTTATGCGGCCAACTTTTTTGAAAATACCAGATTTTATTAAATGTTGATTTGTCAATTTGTTTATACATTTCAAGTTGTTGCTCAAAATTCACCCTCGGATTGAATTCATTCTCAGTTTTCATCTGTTCTCTAATTATAGAACAATACTTTTCATAACACTCATTTAGGGATTTGTAATCCATATTTTTTGAATCACAGATTTGTCCGTTAAAGAAGTCAAATATAATTTGCAAATCCTTTATCTCTGATTTGTTGAAAGTCTCGGAAATAGTTTTGTTTGATTTCAATTCTGTACTTTCTGATGTTGAACAACATGTCAGAATTGCTGAAATTATTATGTAAATTATCTTTTTCATCGTATTTACGCCCAAAACGGTTCGGCTATGATTTCGGCGTGGATAATTCCGTTAGGAATTGTCCGCTAAGAAATCTGGTTAAATGTAATTAAATTTTAAATGCTATTACAATGCCACGCTGAATTATAGCCATTGTGCCTGTTGCACAACTCAAATATATTGAAAGATTGCGTATCTTTAGTTATGCAAGGCAAAAAAGACTATCAGGAGAAATTATTTGCTCATTTTCAGTTGAGTGAGCGGGTACCACAGCACAATTTTTATCGCAGATTAAAGGAAGTTTTAGATTTAGATTTTCTGTATCCCTTAACCAAATCGTATTATGGAGTTAGCGGACAAAAGAGCATCGACCCTGTTGTATTCTTTAAGTTGTGTTTGGTAGGTTATTTAGAAAACATCATTAGTGATAGGGATTTAATCCAACACAGTAGTTTACGGTTGGACATTCTTTATTTTTTAGGTTATGATATTGATGAAGAATTACCTTGGCACTCCACCATTAGCCGTACCCGTCAACTGTACCCAGAAAAGGTTTTTGAGGAAGTTTTTACCAAGGTATTGAGTATGTGTGTAGAAAAAGGTATGGTAAGCGGACACACCCAAGCCATTGATTCTGCTCCCGTAAAAGCGAATGCTTCTATGGATAGTTTAGAACTTAAAGTACCACAAGAAGATTTAGAAGCTCATTTAAGAAGTATCCGAGCTATTAGTTCCATGGATAAAGAGGATAAACCTATCCGCAAAGTCACTACCAACAAAGCATCAAAAGAACAGCGAGCAATTACGGCAAGTGAAAGTGAATTACAATCAATAAAAAGCAGGAATAAGAAATGGTCCAAAGACCAAGACCAACGACCAGGAGCGGGGAACAAAGGTTCAAAGTACACTTCTAACAAAACACATTACAGTCCTACAGACCCCGATGCACGTATCAGTGTAAAACCAGGGAAAGCGAGAAAGTTAAATTACCAAAGTCAGTTGAGTGTAGATACAGCACATCATGTAATTACAGACATTCAGGCTTACCATGCCGATAAGAAAGACAATCAATACTTACAAGATATTACAGAGCGACTAAAATCAAGATTACACAAACAAGGACTTATTTGGCGTAATTGTGTTGCAGATACAGGTTATAGCAGTGGAGAGAATTATGCTTTTTTAGAAACACAAGGATTGGAGAGTTATATTCCACCCCACGGAACGTATAAAGGAGGTCCCGAAGGATTTACTTATCATCAAGAAAGCGATTGTTGGATTTGTCCACAACACAAGGCTATCCCATTTACCAAGGTATTTTATGAGGGAGAGAACGATAATAAAAAGAAAGAATATCGAGCTTCTAAATATGTGTGTATCGATTGTCCAATACGGAGCAGTTGTCTAAAAAAGAGTCAAGAAAAGCGTATTACCATTACGTATTATAAAGAGGAATATGAACGAAACAACAGCAGAGTAAACAGCAAACGAGGTAGGTATATGAAATCCAAACGGCAAAGTACGGTAGAACCTGTATTTGGCACACTCACTCAGTTTATGGGACTTCGGAAAATCAATACCATTGGACTTGAGCAAGCTAATAAAGTGATGCATCTATCTGCTATGGCATATAATTTAAAGAAATACTTAAAATTCATCTTCAAAACGGCAAAAAGCGATGCAAAGCTGTTCCTTGATTTTTTAAACACGCTAAAAGCGGTATTTAGACTTAAATCAAGGGCTTTAACGCTCACTTAATTTTAGATAATAAACTACTCATTAAAAAACAAAAACTCCTTAAAAAGGAGCTTTTGGCATTGTATTTCTGTTTTTTATAGGCTTGTGCAACGGCTACCATTGTTATAAGCCGTTTTTTTAACGTAATAATTTATTCATTTACAAAATTAATTATTGATTGCCTTTCTCGATTGATGGTTAATTTAGTAACGTCAGGGCGCGAATAGTGACCTACTGAATCAAAGTTCTGGCGTTCTTCCAAGATTTTGTTGAAGTCTAGTGTTTCAATAATTAATCCTTCTTTATTTATGACTGGTTCTACAATCCATTTTCCGTCAGGGCCTGCAATGCAAGAGCCACCATTTGCTAATATGGTAGGAGCATTTTCCAATATTTTAGCCAAGTGAGGTGTTTCTTCGGGAAAATCGTCTTTTCTCATTAGACTGGAAACTGATATGACATAAGACCTTGATTCTTGAGCAATAAATCTTGTGATGTCTTTTGTGTTATGTTCACCACCTGGCCAAACTGCGATATGAAGGTCTTCTCCTAAACCGTATAGAGCGGTTCTCGCCAAAGGCATCCAATTTTCCCAGCAGTTTAGTCCGCCGACAGTAAAGTTTTTTAATGGATGAACCTGTAATCCATTACCATCTCCTGATGCCCAAGTCAAACGCTCTTCATAAGTAGGTTGTAATTTCCTATGTACTGACTTTATTTCGCCTAATTGATTTATATATACCAGAGAGCAATAAATGCTATGTCCGCCACGATTTTGTGCTCTTTCAATGATGCCCAAATAAATGGCAATTTTGTATTCCTGTGCCAGTTTACATAAAACGTCCAATTCTCCATTTTCAATTTGAATTGAATTCCTGATGTAATGTGCA
>JAUYUF010000210.1 GCA_030694835.1 Flavobacteriaceae bacterium
GTTGCCATACCCACCACCCCTAAATCAAGGGTTCGACGGAACCGTTCTTCCTTTTCGCGAAGTTCCTCTTCAGCCGTTTTGCGTTCTGTAATATCTTCACCAGAACTTAAACTTCCTGTAATGTTTCCATCTTTATCAAAAATTAAAACATTGTGCCATTCAATTAATCGTTCTTCTCCATTTTTATTGATGATGGGATTTTCATAAAATTCTATGGGTTCAATTTCACCATACATCATTGCTTTAAAAACGCCGCGAACTTCATCAGTTATATTTTCAGGAATTACTGTTGAAAACCAATCTTTGCCAACAATTTCATTTTCTGTATAACCTAGAACTGTACATCCCTTTTGGTTTATTTTAGAAACTTTTCCGTTATGATCAAGTAATACAAACATGACACCTGCCGTATCAAAATATTGGTTGGCTTTATCGCGTTCTCGAATAATGATTTCATTAGATTGCTTTAACTTTTCGGTGCGTTCTTCTACTATTTCTTCCAATTCTTCGTTTAAACTCAGCAACTCTTTTTGTGCTTTTCTTTTTCCACTGATATCAGATGTAATAAAAACAAAAAATAACAGCAATAGTATTATTTGTATTATGATACCGATATTAATAATTTTTTTAACATGGGTGGCTTTCAAAAATTCATCTTGATTTCTGATATCTAAAAGCCTTTTTTCTTCTTGAATCATGGTATTGATGACCCCGCTAATATCATCAGTAATTTGCTTGCCTTTAAGCGTTGCAAAAATTTCATTGGCATCATTTTGTCCTTTGATTTTACGGGTTTTAATAAGCAATTCGGCAAAATCAATCCGCTCTTTCACTAATTTATTCAGTGTAATCAGCGATGCTTTCTGAATCGGATTGTCCTGCGTTAATACTTCTAATTGGTCAATAGATTTATAAATAGTCAATTTTGATTGATTCCAATTTTCTATAAAACTTTCATCATTGGTAATTAGAAATCCACGAGTATTGGCTACCAATTCATAAACTGTTTTCATTGTTTTGTTGAGTTCAGCCCTAACAGTTTCTGTATGTTCTACACTTTCTGATGCCAAAATCAATGATTTAATACTCATATTAGCTGTTGTACCGGTAAAAACAACGATAATGATGCTAGCTGTGATTACGGATACTAACTTGTTCTCAATGGCAGATGTCTTTTTGGGATATTTGTATAAGGTGCCTAATATTCCTAAAACCAATATGATAAATATGACGGAAGTATTAGCAGCCATTTTTGTATAAGAAGCGAACCCTGTCATTTCGGTTAACCCCAATATATGCCCAAAAAGCCCTAAAATACTGATGCTGCTTATAACAGTTATAAAAAACACAAGTATCATCCATTTTTTTGTTTTTCGAAATGACATCAGTAATAAAGTACAGCCTAACAATACAAAGTTTAAAGCAGTATTAGGAGACATCCGACCGGGATGCGTTGTGTCAATTGCATCTTTTACATCTTTAAAAAGCAATTCATCAATCCCTAAATTAATATTAAATAAATATTGAGACAAAACCAGCGCACCCAACAAAATCGTTGCCAAAGAAAGTGTTCTTGCCAAAAACAAATTGAAACTATTGCTTTTACCTTGCATAAAAAAAAGTGCCAAACCGGAAAAAAGAAAAGAAAATGCGGTATTGGCTTTCATCGAAACACCTCCAAATCCAAAAGTTTGGAGTTGATCACTACCCAATTGCCAGCCAATTAAGACAATTAAACCGGCAAAAATGCTGCCAATTGATGCAATATAAGCTACTTTGGTACGTAAAAAATTAGAGAACATATGATACGCTTTTATGTCATTATTTTTATAAGAAAACCAACTATATTTTAACTAAGCTTATTACAACTGACTTAATTATTTGGAGGAAAATAAATTAAGCGCACTCTAATGTAAACAATTTTACAAACAAAATCAATTTTTCGTAAAATAAATTAGCTTTTGTTGCGAATTATTAATTAAAAAATTTTCCTTATTTTCATTTGAACAATTACATGAAGGCAAATTGGCATTAAATTACAGTAAAGAACGTAAAGCGTTTGGAAAAGCTATCAGCTAACATCGAGCAATTGCTTTTAAATTAGCCGATATGGCTACTACTATTGAAGCAATTCGTCATTTATGTATCAAAGCCGCTTGGGAAAAAACAATCATTTAAACTATGATTTATCAGGAGTGATGGCAAAACTTTTTGCAGCTGAGAATGTTCGCTTTTTTTATATCAGTAATTTATTAAATTTAGGGCATAAAAAAAACCCTCAACATTACTGTTGAGGGTTTGAGGAAGGCGGCGACATACTCTCCCACCATAACGGCAGTACCATCTGCGCAAATAGGTTTAACTTCTCTGTTCGGAATGGGAAGAGGTGAGCCCTATTGCTATAACCACCTTAAGTTTTTA
>JAUYUF010000130.1 GCA_030694835.1 Flavobacteriaceae bacterium
TTTTTTAAATCCTTCTCCAAAACTATCTAAGTAATTATAAATAATTGGGTAGTCATTTTCTACATTAATACCGTTTTTTGTTAATAGAACATATAAATTTGGAAAAATATAGTTATATCTGTTAATATCTCGACCTCTTAATAATGGTTTTATTATTTCTTTATTTTTTCCATCTAAATTTATGAATTCTTTTTTCTTTTTTTCATCTATAATAAACGCGTTATTGTCACCAGTTGCTATGCCTAATCTAATTTTTGTATTATAATCTTCGAGTGTTTTGTTATTTCCTTTTATTTTATTTCTTGTTTTTAAAACTTCGGGTTTGATTAAATTCCAAGATAACTCATCAAAATCAGTTTGTAAATATTCATAAGAATTTCTATTAATAAAATCATTAAAGTCAATAACATTAAACTCACTATTTACTATTAATGCTTTTGTATTACTTTCTTTATTTTTAGAAAAAGTTAGAATAACCGTATTAACAGTAGCATCTGAAAAAATTTGTGTGTTTTCGATATTAATTATTTGTTCAATATTTGATTCATTAATTACTAACTTTCTTAAAGGTTTTCCATATTCAGCTTTTAGAAATGAATTTGATGTTATTAATGAGCTAATTCCATTAGAGTTAATTATATTCAGTGATAGTTCATAAAAGAAAATATACAAATCCCCAAAGGGACTGTATGAAATGAATTTGTTTTTCAGATAATCTTTGTTATCTATTCTATCGTGGCTTACATAAGGTGGATTCCCAATCACCACATCAAAACCACCTTTGGCAAATATTTGAGGAAACTCTTGCTGCCAGTTAAAAGCTTTATCACCTGCTACTGCTGGATCATCTATTAAAGAATTGCCACATTTTATATTGTTGTTTAAATCATTGAGTTTTCTGTTGGGTTGTGCGGTTCTAAGCCATAAAGAGAGTTTGGCAATTTCAACACTTTCTTCATTAATATCTACCCCAAATAAGTTGTTTTCTAAAATACTCTTTTCTACATCACTCAAAACCATAGCGTCACCAAAGAGTTTGGCTTGTAATTCATCTATGTATTTGTGTTCCGTAATGAGGTAATCTAATGCTTGGTTTAAGAACGCACCTGAACCACAAGCTGGATCACATATAGTGAGTTCTAAGAGCCAATTTCTGTAATCAGTTAGTTTTCCTAATAATTCTTGAGTAATCTTCTTCTGCCTTTTCTTATCAGTAGTATAATCATCTTCATTAAGTAGTAAGGCTACTTTTTTCTCTTCACACAGTTTGCCAATGGTATTATCTACTATGTATTTGGTGATGTATTTAGGCGTGTAAAATACGCCATCTTTTTTACGCTTAGTTTTGGTTTTATCAACCTCTTGACCTTCTAATTGAGCTGTAATTTCATCTAACTCATTTAAAGAGTTTTCAAAAATGTGACCTAAAATATTGACATCCACTTCACTGTCAAAATCATATTCAGAAAGTTTAAAAGCATGATTATATAGTAAATGATCATCTATTTTAATATCATCTAAAATTTCATCAGGTTTAAAAAGTCCGCCATTATAAGCATACACATCATAGTTTTTGCCTTTAAAACCAGTGTTTAAATAACCAAAGTATTTTTTAAAACGGTTGTATAATGGAATCGGTTCATCTAGTTCAGCTAATTGTTTCCATTGTTCTAATATTAATCTAACTGAGTTTGGAGGTAGTAACTGTCTGTCCTCTGCAAAGAATAAGAATAGAAATCTGTCAATTAACTTTTGTGATTTTTTAAATAGCAATAAAGCATCGTATTGAGGATTGAGTACTACCAAACTTTGATGTAATTCTCTTTTAAACAAGGAGTAATCATTGTACAGTTTTTTAGTGATGACATCTTCTTGTCCTACACTTTCCTCTTTTAACTTTTTAGGAATATCCTTTGCAACATTTTCATAAGCTAAACACAAATAGAGGAGTTCAAATTCTTTTTCAGAAAGGTTAAACAAATTAAACTCTATATGTTCAATAGCATTATCAATATAAAACCTCAGTTTCTCAAAATTGGAAGTGATGACATAACTACAGCCAGCTTGATTGTTTTTATAGCCAAATGCCTGAGTTTCTATTTTGCCTAAATCGGTAGTATTGGTTCCTTTTAATTCTATTACCGCTTTTACATTTTCATTAATGACAATAGCACCATCCGCTTTCTTGCTGTCCTTTACATTTTTATATTCGGTAGTAAGATTGAAGTTAGGGGTTGGATTTTTAGTATAACCCAATATGTTGACAAACAAATCGATTAGAAACTCACCTTGATATTGTTCTTCTTTACTATTTCTGATGTTTTCCTGTATTTCAGTATTGTGAAAAAAGCTCTTAAACAAACTCCATTGAGTTGCTAAAAGCTCTTTATTTTGTGATTGCAGGTATTTTGAAACAACGGTATTTTGAAATAATGACATAGCTAAATTTTAACAACGCTAAATTTAGGAATTTCTTTTTAGTAGGGGTAAAAAACTACTACTATTTTTTTATAAATACCATACTCTGGTTGTCCACACCCCAGCCCTTTGATTGCTTCGTGCCTCGCAATGACGGGAGAGGGTGCAGAACCTATGCTATTTTACTATTTATTTTTTCATACATACCATACTCTGGTTGCACTAAAAAATTGCCCAAACATGATTTTAGAAATGAACCGACTGTTCTTTCTGCCATATTGAATGTTTTTGCTAGCTCAACAGCTTCTTTTCTGGTAAAGCGCGTAGGTAAGCTGTCAAAGAATAGTTTTTTGTTTTGCCCTGATTTGAAAGGATCTTGTTCTTTGTCTTCCTCTTTTGGTAGGTTTTCAAACATAAGAATATTGTGTTTTTAAATAAGTTAGTATCAAGTATCAAGGTATCAAAATGTTAAGACAAATGATGCTATGATACCTGATACTAAATGTTTGTTATTATTATTTATTGGTATCAAGTATCAAGGTATCAAAACCCCTATGTAAATGATACCTTGATACCTGATACTAAAACGCAATATCATTGTCATCGTCTTCTTTTTCATTATTAAAATATATTTCCTGAGAAATGCCATTTTTTAATCTATAAACACCATTGAATTTTTCAATAAGGTCGAATTTTACAAGATTAGCATGTGCTCTTTTGGCTGTTGGAATGCTTTTCCCTGTAATTTGACAAAATTGTTTTACAAAATTACCTGTTGAAACTAATTTATCACGAAATATACTTTGTGCTATTTCTTCCAGTTCGTTATATTTTTCATCCTTATTATTTGTGACTGTTTGTGTTCCAAGTTCGTTTGTTGGGATTAATTTACCTGTGTTAGTAAATAAAAATGTTTCTTCTGAAAAATTGAGCTCTAATGAGTTTTCTTTGTACAACTTAGGGCAATAATTTCCTTTAACTACCGTAAAATATCTAATATTGCCTTCGCCTTCGGACAATACAATTGCTAAACGCACCTTTTGAACTAAACCCGCACCGCCTTGAATGTGTTCTTGTCCAGGTGCTACTCTATAAGCTGCCTTATTGATATGATGTACAAAAAGCACTAAACAATTGTGCGCTTTACCAATTTTATCAAAGGTTTTAACTGTGTTTCTCATTGCCATATTGTTGTTGCTGTCATTCCCTTGAAAAATGTCGCCAAAACTATCTATAACTACTAAATCGACTGGTTCTAAAGTTAATTGTTCATTAAGATTTTTGATTATATCTTCTTGGTTCATAGTATCGGCAAAAATGAAACGTAGATTTTCAACCGCTTGTTTTTCTAAACCATTGAATTGTTTGTTTACTAAAAATCGTGTTGCATCTTCGTTGTCTTCAGTTGCCACATAAATAGAGCGATTATGAACTGGATTAAGTTTAAAATCAAGAAAGGTTTTTTCGCCTAATGCTATTTGAATGCACAATTGACGTGCAAATTGACTTTTGCCTGTATCGGGTTTGCCTGCTAAAACTGCTGAACCTTTTTGGGGAAAAATTGGTTGCATTAAATATTTTTGTTCCACTTCGCCTCTTGCCAGTAATTCTAATGCGTTAAATACCACTTTATCAACATTTAGTTCTACTGGTGCTGGAGTTTGAAGTGTAGTTTTAAGCAAATCATTTAACCTTTCTAATGTTTCGCCATTTGCGAAATAATCGGAAATGTCTTTGCCTTTGTTTTGCAAGGTTGGTAAAACCAATCGATACAAACCATGTGCAACCGCTAGAATACTGGATTGTTTTAAACCAGTATCATCGTTATCATAAAGAACCACCATTTTATTAAAGCGAAGTTTTAATTCATCAACAATGCTTTTGGGCAAAGTTGCTGTTTCGCTATTGAGCGTAATAGCATTAAATCCTTTTGCATTTAAAGTCATTACATCTTTTTCACCACCAGTAATAATTAGTAATTCTCCTTTTTCTGGAAGTTGTTTCCAGCCAAAAATAAAACCTTGCTCTTTTGTGCCTAAATATTGGAATTTATACTTTTTCTCGTCTAATGGCTTGTATAATTTTACCCAATTTGCATTTTCATAAGCAAAGATAAATTTAACGGAACTACTTTTAATAGTGTAAGGATTTCCTGTTTTACTGGTCGTGCTAAATTCTTCTATGTTTACAACTTTAAACTTTTCAAGTGTTTCGGCGGTTATACCAAATTTTAGCCAAAAACTTAATTCAATTTCATTAAATGGTTTTTTCTTTACTTCATATTCTGATTCTGAAACTATTTTTTTTATTGGACGAGTTAAGCTTGTTGAGGTTTTTTCTGAATCAAGCATTAATACAAAATCGGAATTGATTTTTTGTAATGCTTCAGTAAAAGAAAGGTTAAAAAGTTTCATTACCAAATCAAAACAACTACCGTCGTCAGCTGTTGCAAAATCTTTGTATTTCCATTCGCCAGTTTTCATTGCAGGAAAAATATTGAAAGATGGTGTTTCTTGCTTTTCAGCTTGAAAGGGATTGCTAATGTTTTTTGCTGCGGATAAATTGCCAAAATTATGATAAGGTTGTAAATAATGATTTAGAATATCATAAGTTGAGACTTTAGCCAAAATGTCTTCTTTGCTAATATTTACCATTATAATTCTTTTTTAGGATTGTAGTTTTCTTTTATTAGTTTTTGAATGTCAGCCAGCGTGTAATAGATTTTATTACCCAATTGTGAGTAGCCAATAAAACCCGTATCTCGCCACATTTGAGCAGTGCGTTTGCTGATGTTCATTATTTGCATAAACTCTTGATTGTCAAAGAATAAATCTGTGGAATTTAATTTGTTGCCGACTTTCATATAAGCTGCTATTAAAGCGACCTGTTCGTCTAACCTTTTTAAGATTTTTTCTGCATTGTCATAGAAATTACTCATAGCTTACTTTTTTAATAAGGTTAAACATTCCATTAACTCGCTTCTTTTGTAGTAACGGCGTGCGCCTATACCATAAGCTTTGACTTTTCCTTTATTTGTCCAAGCCCATAAGGTGCTGCTGTCAATTTTGAGGAATTGGCAAGTTTCTTCCCTGGTGAGCAATTCTTCTTGTTCGTTTTTGAATTGAAATTCTTTTTGTTGATTTTGAATTCCGTTTTTGATAGAAGTGTCTATCATTTCCTGAAGTTGATCTACTGATAAATTTTCGAGTAGAATAGAATTTTTTTGCATAGACTTGTTGTTTTGATTATTAACAAGTCAAAAGTCTATTTGAAGTTGTGTATTCGATTGAATGGAATCGTGTGTTTTATGACACGGTTATTGTTCTTACTTTATTGCATTATAAATACTTTCCCTTAGTTCTATTTTGCCTAACTGACTCTTTGGTTTTATCCTACTGATATTGATATTAAATTCTAAAAGAAAATAAATAAATTGTGTCTGTTGATAATCATCAAAAATTAAGTTATCTCTTTTCATACGATGAAAAACAAAGCTATAATTGGCAACATTTTCTTTTGAGCTGCCAAACTCACTTAATAAAGAATTAAATAAATTAAAAGCTTTTAAACTTGTGAAAATTCTTGGATATGGGTTTTCTATTATATCCGGTTCAACTTTTTCCTTTATTATTTGTTGGTTTTCATTTTGGTTCTCTTTTACTGAAGGTTTCATTAAATCTGAATTAGAATTTTCGCGGGACTTTATGTTTTCTTCAAAAATAGATTTAAATAGCGTTGGATTATTTAAGATAATTTCCCATGCTTTGTAAAACTCACCGCCACCAAACCCGCTTTTATAAAATAAATCGAATGTGGCAACTTCTATAAAATCAATATTATATTTTTTTTTTAAGAGTTCATTTTTTTCTAGATCCAAGAATGTAGAAAATGTAAAAGCCCCATTATCTATAAAAAAACCATAAACTTTTGTAAATACATTATAAGCCATTTGGTCATTTGAAGTTGTGAAAATTGATTTATGATTTTTTACTTTTTCTTCAAATTCATAATATCCATTTTGAAATCCTTTTGCATATTCCTTCAAAAACGGAATGATTGTTTTTTTGTCTAATTGATTCCCGTTCTCATCAAAATAATTACCCTCCTTTAAGAAGTATTCAAAAATTTCATACTGCTTTTCCAAGCAAAAAAAATAGAAGTCTCCGTAATCAAAAAGAGCATTAAAAGGAGGTAGTAATTTACCAAATTCTTTTACTAGTTCTCCTTTGTCATTTACAAAAGAGGTAAAACTTCTTTTATTACCGTGTCTAGACAATTCGTTGTAAATAATATCTGGAATGGCAGCAGTATTAATGCCATTCATTAAATGTTTTATTTTTTTCACATGATTTTTTTATCGCACTAATTTAAAACTTTAATTTATTATATATCAAAAGTAATTTGTTAATTCCATAGCAATATCCTTGTTACTCTTACCTATATAGGTTAAAAACATAGATTCTGTAGTATGACCAGTTATATACATTAAAAATGATGTTGGAATTTTACCATAATTATTAGTTGCAAAAGACCGTCTTCCTATGTGTGATGATACTAATTCCCATTTTTGATAATCTTTTTCAACTTTACATTTTAATTCGTGGTTAAATTTTACACCGTGAGTTGGTTCGGTTATATCAGCTTTTTTACAGACTTTTTTAATGTGTTCATTGTATTTTTGGTCTGATATTTTTCTTGGAAAATTACCTTCATATTTCTTCATTATTTCAATGATTTTAGAATGTATAGGTATTGTCATTATTTTATCGGTTTTAACTTGAGTAAATTCGATTAATGGTTTCATTAGTCCCGCTTTATTTTTCTCATATCTGATCATCGATTTATCAAAACGTAAAAAGTCAGAAACCCTTTGACCACAAAAGCAGCTTATTAATAGCCAATCACGCGCATTTACCAAACCATCTGTAAGTTTATCACTAGTTAAATTTTCTATACTTTCAATTTCACTTTCAGTCAAGTATATATTATCCACTTTATAATATTTAGCTTTAATACTGTCAAGCTGATGATGAGTTTCTACCCCATTAGATTTGGCGTGTCTGCAAAATGTTTTTATAAAACGAATGTTTCTTGCTGTGGTGTTTGGGGCATAACCAACACTAATACAATATTTTTCAAAATCCATTTTGAATTTAGTATCAATATCTCGAATGTATAAAATTGACTTTGTGTGTTCCTGGTAACGCTGCAACAAATGTTTAATGACATTACATTTAACAATGGTAGTATTTTTAACGTCACGCCTTTTGAACTCTATAAACGTGTCTATGTAATCTACTAATTTATCTGGATGCTTTTTTTCTTGCTGAGGTGGGTTAACAAAATTTTTTAACCATTGGGCATCAACAATCTTAACTCCTTTGCTTCGGTTGTACTCTTTTAATAGATCATTTTTTAAGGTTGTTAAATCTGTGTCCAGGTTTGCAATATCAATATCTTTTAAAGCTTTCTTAGTTGGTCGCTGTTCTGCTTCATCCCAATTGCTTGGGTCAATATGATAATTTGTTTTAGCTTTGATGTCAAGAGTTCTGCCATCACGCAACCGAACATAAATCACTGCCGGATTTTTTTTGCTTTGAAGAAGTAGATAAATTGAAGCCATAATTTTGCCTTTTTATATTACATAAAGATACAAAATCTAGTCCACATTTAGTCCACATTTATCAAAAAACATCCTAATTTATCCAAACTTATCCAATGCTTTGGCATTTCGAAACACTTGTCAAGTATTGATTTTATTGACTTTTTGTATATAAATAGGATTTTTATATTTTCGGGAGTTTGGTAAATTGCAGTCCCTCTTTCTCCGCTGAGTAGATCTCATAATCCTTCAAAACCCTTCAAATCATACTGTTTTGAAGGGTTTTTTCTTTTATAGCAATCCTTCAAATTATTCAATTTTTCTCAAAAAAAAGGTGCACAATTCGGTGCACCCAAAAAAGAGAAAAAAAGTGCACCTATTTTAGAGGTATTTTAACCTGTAACATAGGTAGTACATTGAATGAACATTTTGCCTTGTGTTGACGATAGTAGTAAATTAATTATCAACCAAAAGGCTGTAACTATGAAAGCAAAAATCAATGTCCTTTTTTATTTAAGAAAATCTAAAGTCAATGCCAGGGGGCTGATGCCGATATTTCAAAGAATTACTATCAATAGTAAACGATTGGATATAAGTACCGGTCATTATATTGAAGAATCCAAATGGTTGGCAGATTCAGGCAGAATTAAAGGTAACTCAGAAGAAGCTCGTACAATAAATAGTCAACTTGATTTGTCAAAAGCAACAGTTTATGAAGCTGAGAAAAAACTTTTATGAGTGGGGTAGCTATCACACTTAAAACCTTTAAAAATGAACTAAAGGGTAAAAAAGAACGTGCCCATATGTTGGTTCCAAAATTTGACACTATCCTATAAACTGTGTAAGTTTCAAAATAGTGCTTTTAAATTGGAATTGGGTGGTCAATATCACTGGAATTTGAAGTATACACCTAATAACTCTTAAAAAAACCTTGATAGCAACGCCGCGTCTAAAGTATCCTACACCTTTCTTTTTTGCTTTTTTTTCTTGGTGGTAATAGGTTGATTTATTTTTAGGTGATGATTATTGTTAATAATTAAATAACCTTAAAAATTATAAATAATCATATTTCTTATAACATTTAACCTAATAAAATATCAAAGCCGGTATTTAGTTAAAATTACTATATTTGCCATTATGCAAAAAAATAAATCATTCATCGCTTTTTTATTTTTAGGAGTATTTAGTATACTGCTAATGCATCAAATAGTTCCTCATTTACACCATGAACACGAGGTCTTAAAATCAACTATTACTCATGCTGATGACCATCATCATCAAAGTATCCCAAAGGAAAGTAAAACAGAAAAAGGTTTTATTGATTTATTTTTGGGGATGCATACTCATAATGTTGTGGTAGATGAAATTTCAGTTTTTAGAAATGTAGTTAATAATCAACAAATTTTTAAGAATTATACTTTTGTAGCAACACCCCTATTTTTAATTGTATTTAAGAATTATAGTGAAGTTGATAAACCTTTCTTTTACAATCCCCCAAATAATTATTTCAATTCCTACACTGCTAACCTCGAACTTCGAGGTCCTCCAATTTTAGGATAATCTTAAAGGAATATGTGATATTGCTATGTTTAAAATATAGCAGTAATATTCTATCTTAAAAATTCAGAATAAATCCTAAATAATACAATATGAATAAAAATATAGTAGTGACTCTATTAGGGTGCTTCTTATTGGTGAATAGTTATGCTCAAAACAATGAAATTGATCAGTTACTTAAGGAAATTGAACAAAATAACAGCAAACTTAAAGCCTTTAAATTACACGTAGAAAGTCGCCAATTTGAAAATAAAAGTGAAAATAATTTACCAGACCCGCAATTTTCATCCTATTATTTGCCTTATGGGTCTAATAATACAGTAGAATATACCGAATTTCAAATCTCCCAATCTATAGAATTTCCTTCAGTTTATGCTGCAAGAGGAAAATGGAATGATTTGAGGAAAATACAGCTTGATAATGATTATGCTAAAGTTAGGCAGGAGGTCTTATTATCGGCTAAGAATTATGGTATTGAACTTGTTTTACTTCAAGAAAAAAAAATACTGGAAGTTGTAAGAAGAGATCAAAGTGAGAAAATTTACCAGCAGCTACTTCAACTGTTTAATAAAGAACAAATTGGTATTCTCGATTTGAATAAGGCTAAGATTGCTTGGGTACAAAAGCAATTTGTGGTAGATCAAATGGAGTCAAACATTCAAATGATTGTCGCTTCATTGGAGAAATTAAATGGAAATAAACCAATAGTTTTAAAGACAACACTGCTTGAAGATCATATTTTGACAGATGATTTGGAGAAAATTTGGAGTGTTAAATTAGAAACTGATCCTTGGTTAAAGGGTCTAAAAGTTAATGAAGAAGCTTCCTTACAAAAAGTACAACTTGAAAAAAATAAAGTATGGCCAAATTTAACGGCAGGTTATAATTATCAAGGTATAAGCAACGATAATTATGCGGGCTTTTTTGGCGGTATTTCAATTCCATTATGGAATAGCAACAATAAAGTTAAAGCAGCAAAAGCTGATTATCAGTTTCAGCAAACAAATACCGTAGATGAAACTACACAACTCTATTTAAAGTTCCAACAACAATTTTACAGGTATCAGTTACTACTCAAAAAATATGAAGAGTATAGAATAACGTTAGATGCCTTAAATAGTGAAGCATTATTATACAAAGCGTATAACTTAGGCGAATTGTCATTTATAAATTATTATCAAGAGCTCCTGTTTTATAGAGATGCTTATGATAATATGCTCCAAATGAAAAAAGAACTACACCTACTTAAAGCTGAGTTATTAAAACATCAATTATAAATTTTAAAACAGAACAAAATGAAAACAGTAAAAACAATATTCGCATTAGCTTTTGGTATAATGGTTACCTTAACTTCTTGTGGTGACACAAAAACAAAGACAGAAACTACAGAAGACCACGGTCACGAACACGATGAAGATGGTAAACACAAAGAAGAAAAAGTTATTGGTCAAGAAGAATTTAAGGTTGATAAAGATTCTTTAGATACAAAAGAAGAAATACACACACATGATGATAGTAAAGAAAATCACAACCACTAATAAAATTTATATGATGAAATATATACTAATAGTGCTCGCCTTTTTGGCAATGTCTTGTAATCATAAGACAGAAGATGCACACGCACATAACGCAGATGGTAGTCACTTAGGAGAAGAAATTCCACGATTAAGTAACACACTTTGGACCGATAAAACAGAATTGTTTGTCGAATATCCTGCTTTAATAGTAGGTAATGTTAGCCGTTTTGCAGCTCACTTTACAATATTAAATAAACACCAACCCGTTCGTGAAGGTGCAGTAACCGTAAGTTTGATAAAAAATAATAAAGGTATCAGAAATACAGTGGATGCACCTTCATCACCAGGTATATTTTCACCATCCTTACAACCTAAAGAAGCGGGTAGCTATCAATTGATTTTTGAATTAACAACACCCGAATATTCAGATAAAATCATTATTGATAATGTTACTGTTTATGCTAATGTAGAGGAAGCAATAAAAGCGTTGGGCACTGCCGAAGATGATGGAAATATAGCATTCTTAAAAGAACAAGCATGGAAAATCGACTTTCAAACGGAACCAGTTATTAAGGGAAAAATTTACGACAATATTAATACCTCAGGTGTTTGGATGCCATCACCTGGTTCGGCAAAATCAATAGTAGCCAATAGCAATGGTGTTGTTGAATTTGCAATTAATAACCTAATCGAAGGTAGTTCCGTCAAAAAAGGACAATTATTAATGAATATTAGTAGTAATGGTCTTGCTACTAATAACTTACAAACTGAAATAGCCAATGCTAAAGCAAGCTATCAACAAGTTAAATTGGAATATGAAAGAAAAAAGCAATTATACGAATCTAAAATAGTCGCTAAGGCCGAATTTGAAATAGTAGAAAGTAAGTTTTTGATAGCTAAATCTACCTATGAAAGTCTTACTGCTGGTGTTTCTAATGTCGGAAAACAAATAAGAGCTCCTTTTGATGGCTATATAAAATCCATCAGCGTTTCCAATGGTGATTATGTTGAACAAGGTGTTGCTTTATTAGCAATAGGAACAAGTAAATCTAGAATGTTAGAAGTGCAAGTAAGCCCTTCCTATAGACTTACAATGGATAATGTTCAAGGAATTTGGTATAAAACTAACATGGGTGATTGGGTAAATGTAAATGATAATGGAGGCTCTATTGTTTCTATAGGTAAAGATGTGGAACACGAAAAGCCATTTGTTTCATTGTATGCGGCAGTCAATAAAATGGTTGAAATGCCAGATGGTAGCATAGCTGAAGTACAAATAGCAATTGGAAATGCGAATCAAAATACCATGATTCCTATAAATGCACTGTTAGAAGACTACGGAACATTTTCAGTAATAGTTCAACTTTCTGGTGAAAGTTTTGAAAGAAGAGCTGTTAAAATTGGAAGACGTAATGGTGAATATGCTGAAGTACTTCAAGGTTTAACGGTGGATGAAGTGGTTGTAACCAAAGGTGCTTATCAAGTTAAAATGGCTTCAATGTCAGGTTCAACACCAGCACACGGTCACGCACATTAAAAAGAAAAGATATGTTAAATAAAATATTATCAATTTCACTTAACAACAGACTCCTTATTTTAGTGAGTGCAGTTGCATTGAGTATGCTGGGAATTTATTTCGCCAGAACAATGAATGTAGACGTATTTCCAGATCTTACGGCTCCTACGGTAACCATACTAACGGAAGCCCATGGGATGGAGTCTGAAGAAGTAGAAAAATTAGTAACCTACCAATTAGAAACGGCCTTAAATGGTTCTCCTAATGTAAGAAGAATACGTTCTTCATCTGCAGCAGGAATCTCAATAGTGTGGGTAGAATTTGATTGGGGAACCGATATTTATCGTGCCAGACAAATTGTAAATGAACGGATTCCTATGGTGCGTGAAAATTTACCTAAAGGAATTGGCTCTCCAACCATGGCTCCAATATCTTCTATTATGGGAGAAATAATGTTGTTAGGAATAACTTCCGATAAACTTTCTCCAATGGAACTGAGAACATTAGCCGATTGGACTATAAGACCTCGTTTAAAAGCAATTGGTGGTATTGCCAATGTAGTGGTCATTGGAGGTGATTACAAACAATATCAAGTACATGCCAATCCAGAGAAGTTAAAACATTTTGGAGTGAGTCTTAAGGAATTGGTAGAGCACGTTGAAGAAGCCAATGTAAATGCGCCTGGTGGGGTAATCAATCAGTATGGAAACCAGTACATTATCAAAGGTAGTGGTAGAGCCTATGTTTTGGAAGATCTTCAAGAAGCAGTACTAAAGCACGAAAAGGGAAAAACCATTAAAATCAAGGATGTAGCAACTGTTCAAATAGGTGCCGCTGATAAAATAGGTGACGGCTCTTTAAATGCTTCTCCTGCCATTATTTTAACCATTTCAAAACAACCTGATGTAAATACTTTAGAATTAACCAATCGCTTAGATGATGCCATTGCAGATTTAGAAAAAACCCTTCCAGAGGGAGTAAAAATAGAAAGTCATATTTTTAGACAATCCGATTTTATTGAAGCTTCTATAAGAAACTTAAATGAAACTTTATTAGAAGGGGCATTTTTTGTGGTGATTATTCTGTTTATCTTCTTAATGAATTGGAGAACAACATTTATCTCATTATTGGCAATCCCAATTTCTTTGCTAGTATCTATCATTGTTCTCAAAATGCTAGGTTATACCATTAATACAATGAGTTTAGGTGGGATGGCTATTGCTATCGGTGCGCTAGTAGATGATGCCATAATCGATGTAGAAAATGTATATAAACGATTGCGTGAAAACATCAAGAAACCTATAAATGAACGCTTATCAACTATAACAGTGGTTAGAGAGGCGTCTATAGAAATTAGAAGCTCCATTATAATTGCCACTTTTATCATTATTGTGTCATTTGTACCATTATTCTTTTTAGGAGGTATGGAAGGTCGTTTATTACAACCGCTTGGAATTGCATTTGTTACCTCGGTATTAACTTCTTTAATTGTTGCTGTTACCATAACACCTATCCTATGTTCGTATTTGTTAGATGATGAAAAGCTGTTAAATAAAAGTTCTGAAGGTACTAAAGTGGAACGCTGGTTGCAAAAATGGTATGCTAAAGCATTAAATATTTCTTTAAAAACTCCTAAAACAGTTATTGGTACTACTATTATAGCTTTTTTAGTAAGCATAGTAATACTCACACAATTAGGGAGAAGCTTTTTACCCGAATTCAATGAAGGTTCATTAGTGATTAGTGTTGTGGGTCCCCCCGCTATGTCATTAGAAGAAAGTAATAAAACAGGGATGCTTATAGAACAGCTATTGTTAGATTTACCAGAAGTAGAAGTTGTAACTCGCCGTACTGGGAGAGCTGAGTTAGATGAACATGCTCAAGGAGTTAATGCAGCCGAGATTGATGTACCTTTCAAATTAAAGGGAAAAAGTAAAGAAGCTTTTTTTGAAGAAGTCCGAAATAAACTAAGTATTGCTCCAGGTGTCAATATTACATTAGGTCAACCTATTGCACATCGTATTGATCATATGTTATCGGGTACTCGTGCCAATATTGCTATTAAAATTTATGGTCCAAATTTGCAACGTTTATTTGAAGTAGGTAAAAATATAGAACAAAGTATCAAAGATATTGATGGTTTAGCTGATGTCGCAGTTGATCAACAAATAGAAGTGCCTCAAATGCGAATTAGACCAAATCGTCAAATATTGGCAGCCTATGGTTTAACTGTTGGTAATTTGATGGAACAGGTCGATATTGCTCTTGCAGGTGAAGAAGTAGGTGAAATATTTGAAGGACAGCAGTATTTTGATTTAGTGGTTCGCTACGAAAATCAATTTAGAAATAGCATAGAAAATATCAGTGCTACTTTGATTAGTCTTCCTAACGGTGGACAAACAACTCTTGGTGAACTTGCGGTTGTAGAATCAGTAAGTAGCCCAAATACAATTAACAGAGAAGATGTTCAACGAAAAATTGTAGTGGCTGCAAATGTACAAGGCAGAGATATTCGTAGTGCTGTTAATGAAATTAAACAAAATATTGCAAATAATATAGCTATTCCTGAGGGATATCGAATAGAATATGGTGGTCAATTTGAAAGTGAATCAAAAGCATCACAGTTATTATTATTAACAGCAATAATTGCTATTGCTATTATTTTTCTATTGCTTTATTTTGAGTTTAAAGATGTAAAATTGGCATTTGTAGTATTAATAAACTTGCCTTTAGCTTTAATAGGTGGTATTTTGATTGTGTATTTCACGTCAGGAATTATCAGTATTGCAGCTACCATTGGTTTTATTAGTCTCTTTGGGATTGCTACACGTAACGGTATTTTATTAGTCTCACGTTATGAAGATTTAAGGAAAGAGGGTGTAATTGGGTTTGAACTTATTACAAAAGGAGCTTTAGACCGCTTAAACCCAATCTTAATGACAGCCTTTACAACAGGTTTAGCATTAATACCATTAGCCTTAAAAGGTGGTGAACCAGGCAGTGAAATACAAAGTCCTATGGCAGTAGTTATTTTAGGCGGTTTATTATCGGCTACAATACTAAATTTATTAGTAATACCATGTGTATATCACTTAACGATTCAAAAGAAATCAAAGTAATAGATATATTAATTATTTTCTCAAGGTATTTACTAAATGTTAATAAAAGCTCTTTCGGGAGCTTTTAACTTTTAAACTTTCAACATTTTAACTTTCAACTATTTCCTAAAAACCTCCTGCACATACTTCAATAAAAACCAACACTAAAAAACTGGTAACCGCTCCAAGCATCCTACAGCTTTCTTTGTTGCTTTTTTTTCTTTGGGGTAATTAGGTTGATTTATTTCTTCAATTCATGGTTAATACCAAAAAATGAGTACATTCGCGCCCTCTCATAATTAAATTTTACAACTTTTTTCTTAAAAGAAAGATATTGTTCAATTAGTTGAGACTTGCTGTTTAATTATATATAGATAATTCTATGAATAGATATTTAAAGAAGATTTTTAAGAATCCAGATATTCTTTTGCTTGTTGCTATTTTTACATCTGCTTTAATCCTGGTAATAGTAGGTATTCACACCTATAGTGTTGTAGATAAAGTGCTTAAAAATGCTGAGCATTCCAATTCAATAAGAGGTAAGGTTGAAAATATTCGTTTTTTAGATGAAGTTCTTATACACTCTGCTATACTTGCTGCAAGCACAGGAGATATTAAGTGGGAAAAAAGATACTTACTTTTTGAGCCAAAATTGGATAGTGCTATCTATGAATTAACATCAATGGATCCAGAGCATTCTCTCCACCAAATAATGAATATGACAGCTATTGCAAATATTCAATTAGTAAAAATGGAACACCGGATTTTGGAACTTTCGCATCTTAAAAGACAAAATGAAGCCCTTGAAATTATTACAAGTAGTGACTATGAAAGGCAAAAAGCAATCTTTTCAAAAGGCCTTAATACATTCATTAAAAATCATGAACATGAAACGGATCTGAAACAAATACAACTATCGAATGAAGTTAATCAAAATAGGTGGCTTTTTGGGTTAGTAATTTTAATACTCGCAATAAGCTGGGTTCCGATAGCGCACTTTATACGTAAAAATCGTCAACAAGTATTTAATTATAGTAAAGAATTAGAATTTCAAATTCAAGAGAAAAATAATTCAGAAATAAAATTAAAAGAAGCCAATAAACAAATAGAACAATCAAACATAGAATTGTTAAAGCTAAACGCAGAAAAGGATAAATTTTTCTCAATCATTGCTCATGATTTAAAAAGTCCGTTCAATTCCATTATCGGTTTTAGTGAACTTCTCATAATTAAGGTTCAGAAAAAGGAAATGGAAGCCATTGAAAAATATGCCAATATCATTCAACTTTCATCTATGCGTGCCATGGATTTACTTATAAACTTGATGGATTGGGCTCGTTCACAAACTGGAAGAATGGAATTTAATCCCTTAAATCTTGATATAAGTATTCTTATCGATGAAATAGTACTGTTATTAAATGATGCAGCACTACAAAAATCGATTACTATCCATAAAAATTTAGTGAAACAAACCATTATTTATGCTGATAAAGATATGATAAGTATGGTATTGAGAAACCTGATTTCGAACGCCATAAAATTTACTAATATTGGAGGAATAATAACGATTACAACAGTAGAAAGTTCAAATGAACTCTTAGTTTCTGTAGGTGACAATGGTGTAGGAATTCCAAAATCTAGCATTGAAAAATTATTCCGAATTGATGAAAATTTTTCAACATCGGGTACTCAAAATGAAAAGGGAACTGGTTTAGGTTTAATACTTTGTAAAGAATTTGTAGAGAAACATAGTGGTAAATTAACTGTAAATAGCGAAATTGGAAAAGGTTCTGTATTCAGTTTTACAATTCCGCTCTGTAATTCGTCAACAAAAAGTGAACTGATTTAGGATTAATCAAAAATTCTCAAGGTTGTGTCAATAAAAATATAATCAATTGAATATTTTTTAAGATCGAATTATTAATGTAGCAGTATCTCAAAATCTGTGTAAGTGTAAAAAATAGCTTGGATGATCATTCAAGCTATTTTTGTTTAATTTTAAAATTTATATAGACATGAAAAAAGTGGAATTATTTACCGATGAGTTTTGCAGGTATATGGTAATTAATATGTAGGAAATCTTATTTCATATTATAGATTAATAACATACTTTTTTATAAGTTGCTTTGATATGTTATTTATTATAAATCAAACAAATAGCCCATTCTCAGATTAAAGAAGCTGGTATTTTTTAAATTAGACTCATTGCCAATGGCATTGGGAAAATTGATGTTATAACCTAGTTCAAAATCAAAAGAGTTCGCACTAAATTGTAGCGGTATATTTAATTGAGTATTAATTAAATTAAAGACATCATTTGTGGTATAGGTAGTAAAAACTTGCCCCATACGAGTATAACTTTGAGCTAGTTCAATGGTTTGCTTTCCAGCTATAATGCTTAGTTGAGGTCTTAATGCTAAGTTAGCTTTTTTGGTTTTCAGTAAATTAATGATGGCATAACTTGTAGAAGTTATTTGAATCGATTGTTCATTTCCAAATAAATAGGAAGAGGTGAACTGAGTGCCTAATGTTCTTTTTTTATCACGAATACTTAATCCTACACTAATATCATTGCTAAAAATATTAACATCAGTATTGTTGTAAAAATATTTTGAGTAAGAAGCGTAATATTTAAAGAGATTATTTTTACCAAAACTCTTGCCATAGCCTAATGTAGCTGTTGTCACATCCCATTTGGGTTCAAGTTTACTGTAATAAATTCCATAGATACTCGCAAATAGTCCTGATGAATTCAGGTAAGTAATTTGAGGTCTTATATTGTATTGATCAATGCCGATATCTCGACCAGAAAAATAAGTAGCATTATTATAATTGGTAGAAATGTAAAGTAACTGATAATTGGAAAGTAATGCCATTAATTCGTCAATATCACTATCTTCTTGAAAAAGATCGTCAAGTATATCGTTTCTTTCTTTCTCGATTTCTGTAATAGGTAATACTTGTGAAATGGCAGAATATATTCCTGAAAGGAGTAAAAATAAAGTGAAGTATTTTTTCATAAAGATATTTTATTAAAATAAGTAGTTGAAATTAATCAACTACTTATCACATTTAAACGGGGAATATTGTGCCAATTTTAATAAGTTAATTATGTTTTCTATGACCGCCAGCTTCATTGTTCATTTCACGCATTTTACTCATATTTTGAGATTGCATATGTTGGCGTTGTTCCGTACTCATTGAGTTTTTAAAAGTTTCCTTTAAGGCATCTATACTCGCTTTATTTTTAGCCATTAATTCTTTTTGTGCTGATGTAAAAGTTGAAACTAAATTTTTGAGTCGTTCTTGTTTAGTAAGCTCTTTATTATCTAAAATAGATAATTGTTCAGCAGTTAGTGTAGCTTTAAAAGCTTCTCTGTTAGCAACAACTAATTCTCGTTGTTGTTTCATAAGTTGTTGCTGTTCTTGTGTAAGGTTTTGCATAACCTCATTATTTTGAGATTGTACACTTGAAATTCCTATAAATAAGAATAAAAAAAGTGTTGAGAATATTTTTAACGATTTCATCTTTTAACTATTTAATTGTTTTTATACCAGATACTAATTAGACCTGATTTTTTAAATAAAGTTTTATTTCACTTAAATATATATTATTCGGAACCTGTAACATGATTTATGATTTCTTCTTTTATATAATTGTCGACATATTCATTTACATGGCTTTCTTCAACAAAAAGTGATGCCAATAAAACATCTTCTGCAGATACAACAAAATTATTGTTAGTGATATTTTCATTTTGAAAAGCATTTACAGTATCAGATACCATATTGGTAATAGTATCTGTTGATGAAGATTCATTGTGTTTAAATAGGGTGATGGTAAAAATTAATAATGCAGCTACTGTAGTAGACCACACTATAGTTTTTCTAGAGAATATCATTAGTTTACCTCTTTTTTTAGAAGAAACTTGAGATAAGATATTGGCTTTAGATTTAGAAAAATAATCCTCAGGCAACTGAAGTCCTAAATCTTCAATATGTTTTTTTTGATTTCTTTGATCAAACGAATCTAGTTTTGTAGTTTTCATTTTGATAGTATTTTTGTTAATCTAAGTATTTTATAAATAAATCCACGGACTCAATATTTCTTTCAATCATTTTAACAGCAGCATAATAGGAAGTTTTTATGGTATTTTCATTAATTCCTATAATAGTTTCTATTTCTTTAAATTTCAGTTCATCATAATATTTTAACTGAAAAATTTGACGTTGTTTTTCAGGTAATTTTAACAAAATACGCTGCAACTTTAATTGAATTTCATTCCCTTCAAAAAAGACATCTTCCATTAGATCTTCTAAATATTGTTCACTGATATCATCAATGGAGGCATGGTATTTTTTTTTGTTATTTTCTAAAAACCGAATGGACTCATTGTAGGCAATTTTATACATCCAGGTATGCAAAGAACTTTGTTGTTTAAATTTTGGGAGACTTTTATAAATTCTTATAAAGGTCTCTTGCAATACATCATTGGCATTATCATGGGTAATTACCAACTTTCTAATATGCCAATACAATCGCTCTTGATAGAGATCTAGTAAATGTTTAAATGCTTTATCTTGATACTTGTCATTGATCAATTTTTCTATAAAACCAGCCTCGTCTGTCAAATTATTGAATATAATTGGTTAAATAATTGATCATTTGATACGTTTTATATAATGCCTCGAATCTTAGACCCATGAAATTGGAAATAGTTTTAAAATTAATGTAAATTATTTATTTTCAAACTTTTTGTATCTATTTAAATAATTAATAAAAGGTAAAATATTTTATCGAGTTCCAAACTTTTTGCAAAATGGGAGGTCTAAGAAGTAAAAAGTTTTGAATTTCTAACAAAATAAATAACAATTATAAAATCACTCAATAATGAAAAATCTTAAATTCTTAGCAGTTGCATTAACAATATTATTTGCAACAAGTTGTTCAAATGACAGCACAACCCCAAATACCTATGGAAATGTAACGGTGAAAATAACAGATGCACCAATGCACTATGATCAGTTTATGAAAGCAACAGTAACTATTGATAAAATAGAAATTGGAAACAGTGCAGACCCTGCTTCATTTATCTTGTTAACTAACAATCAAAAGAAAGTAAATTTATTAGGATTAGTAAATGGTATCACACAAACAATGGCTAGTATCGATATTCCTGAAGGTGATTATAATATGTTGCGTATTTATATTTCATCAACAGAAATGGAGATGAAAAATGGAACGAACTTTACCTATAATATGGCTCAAAATGGCTATTCAGGTAACGGAATGATGCAAAATGGGATGATGTTAAACACTACTAATAAAAGTATTGATATCCCTTTAGAGAATATCTTAGCGGTATCTAATGGTAGTATGCATGAATTTTTAATGGATATTGATGTAGAACATTCATTTATGTTAAATGGTGTTACATTTTCTGGAACTGGTTCATCTATGATGATGCAAATGACTGGCTTTACATTCAGACCTATGTTGCGTTTTGTAAATATGCATAATGCTGGTACTTTTCAGGGAACTGTTCATGGCCCAAATGGTAATTTAGCAGATGCTACCGTTACTTTAATACATAATGGAGTAGTTTATACTACAACACATACCAATCTAGATGGAAAATATAAATTGATAGGAATACCTGCAGGTGCCTATACAATTAAAGTAGAAAAAAATGGCTATACTATCAATCCAGTTGGAAATGAAGCCAATATGGGCACATTGAATATGGTATCTGGTTTAAAAATGCTGATTGATTTTTCGATGATTGCCTCAAATTAAATATATATTTTGATATTATTAATAAGCCACTGAAAGGTGGCTTTTTTTTTTAATAAAATCTAAACTT
>JAUYUF010000131.1 GCA_030694835.1 Flavobacteriaceae bacterium
AAGATTTTGCTGGAAATAGTTCAAAAGTTATCATCCCATTAGCTGGAAAAAATCAAGAAATATTACAAATTAAGCCGAAAATTAAAACTTCTTATTTTATTAAAGCTAATGATTTTCAAAAGTTTACGGTTGAAAATGTAACTGTTGCTTTTCCAACAAATACTTTTTATGAAGATTTTTATCTTCAATTTTCAGTAGAAAATAATACAGCCAATATTCATCAACCAATAATTCCTTTAAACAAAAATTATACGTTAACTTTTGAAGTAACCAACTATAATGAGCAAGAAAAAAAACAACTTTTTATTGCTTATATTGATGAAAAAGGGAAGATTGATTATCAGTCAACCACTAAAAAAGAAAACACCTTTTTTACCAATCCTAAAAATTTAGGTACTTTTGTTTTGATGAAAGACAGTATTCCTCCTACTATCAAATTGCATAATTTTGAACCTAAACAATGGATTTCAAAGTTACAATTGATGGAAATTGAAATAGATGATGATTTATCTGGTATTGACACTTATTCGGCAAGTATAAATGGGGACTGGATTTTAATGGAGTATAACCTTAAACGTAAAATGTTGGTTTATGATTTTAATGATAAAGTTTTGAAAGGACATCAACACCAATTAAAAATTAAAGTAATTGACAAGGTTGGAAATACGAATTTCTTAGAAACAACGTTTTATAGAGTAGAATAAAAAGGTATCCATTTGAAAACAAAAAAAAGTATTATATTCTTATTACTGATGGCTCCTTTAGCTGTTTTATCTCAAACGGCAATTATAGAAGGAAATATCAAAAATATAAAAGGAGAACCTATTGAAGAAGTTTCAGTTTTGTATGAGACTACAGGAACCGTTTCTGATAAAAACGGATTTTATTCACTCAAAGTAAAAGCAGATGAGGAAGTTTTACTTCAATTTACTCACATTAGTTATCATCCATTTTCTAAAAAAATAAGCGTTCCGAAAGGAAGAATATTTCGTTATTCCCCCAATTTACAATTAAAAACAGAAACAATTAAAGAAGTAAACATCAGAAATAATAAACGGGCTTCCCAAGGCATGACTCCTGTAACTATTGAAAAAGTGAAAAGAATTCCGGGAGCTAATGCCGGAATTGAAAATATTTTAAAAACCTTACCAGGAGTTAATTCTAGTAATGAATTAAGCACCCAATATCAAGTTCGCGGTGGAAATTTTGATGAAAATTTGGTTTATGTTAACGGAATTGAAGTATATCGTCCTTTTTTAGTCAGATCGGGACAACAGGAAGGCTTGAGTTTTGTAAATGTAGATATGATACAAAATATTCAATTTTCTGCTGGTGGATTTCAAGCAAAATACGACGACAAATTATCTTCTGTATTAGATATCACCTATAAAAAACCAACCGAATTTTCTGCAGCTATAGATGTAAGTTTTTTAGGAATTAACGCTACCTATGAGGATGTTTTTTTACAAAAGAAATTGGCTATTTTAACCGGAATTCGTTATCGTGACAATAGCTTGTTGGTAAACAAAAGTGAGGAAGAAAGTAATTTTAAACCACAATTTACAGATGTACAATCATTTGTAACTTATGATATTTCTTCCAAATTTTCTTTGCAATTTTTAGGTAATATTGGGATTAATCAATATAATTTACAACCCATTAGTAGAAGAACCAAATTTGGAACGTTAGCTAATCCTTTAGAATTAATCGTCAATTATGAAGGAAGAGAAAATAATCGTTATCAAACTTATTTTGGTGCTTTAAATACTATATATCAGCTCAATGAAAATACTAAATTACAATTAACAACTTCTAGTTACAACACTCAAGAATCTGAATATTTTGACATCCTCGCCAATTATAATATCGGTGAAGTTGACACTGACTTAAGTTCTGAAAACTTTGGAAAAGTCAGTTTTACCGATGCAATTGGATCACAATTAAATCATGCTAGAAATGATTTAGATGCTCTAATTCAACATATTTATTTTAGAGGTAGTTATCTTAAAAGAAATACCGCTATCGAATGGGGAATAAAATATCAACATGAAAATATCATAGATAAAACCAATGAATGGGAAGTAATTGATTCATTAGGATTTTCGGTCAGACCTCCTCAATATATACCTAACAATCAGCCTTACACAGCTTATGAAGGTCCTATTGTACCCTATAATTACATCAATTCATTTAATGAAATAGATATCCAAAGATGGAGTGGTTTTGCTCAATGGAGTCAATCCTTTGAATGGAATCAATCGCAATGGTGGGTTAATTTTGGAACTCGATTTCATCATTGGAATGTTACTGATAAAAACTTAAACAGTTATTCTGATGTTGTTATTAGTCCACGTTTTCAAGTAGCTATGAAACCAATTAACAATAATAATTTATTGTTTAGAGTATCTGGTGGATTCTATCATCAACCTCCATCCTATAAAGAATTAAAAGGTTTTGAAGGACACATAAATGAATCAGTAAAAGCACAACAATCAATTCATTTAGTGATGGGTAATGAGTATGCTTTTCAATGGTATGAACGTCCTTTTAAATTGATTTCTGAACTTTATTACAAAGATTTATCCAATGTTAATACCTATACATTAGACAATGTTAGAATTCGATATGTAGCCAATAACAATGCAGATGCTTTCGTTTATGGGGTAGATTTGCGTTTAAATGGCGAGTTTGTACCTGGAACTGAAAGTTGGGTTAGTTTTGGATATTTAAAAACGGAAGAAAACACAGATCACAGAGGATATATAGCTCGCCCCACAGATCAGCAATTAAAATTTGGAATCCTTTATCAGGATTATGTGCCCAATATTCCAAAATTAAAAATGTATTTAAATTTAATATACAATACTGGTGTACCAGGTGGTTCACCATCTTATGCTGATTCGTATAAATTTCAAAATAGATTAAATGATTATAAGAGAGCTGATTTAGGAATTTTATATGTTTTAAAGGATGATTTATATACCAATGATAAAATTTGGCTTAAAAAGGTTCAAGAATTATCTTTCGGATTTGAGATTTTTAATATGTTTGATGTACAAAATTCCATTACCAATACTTGGGTTAGGGATTCTTATTCAAAACAATCATACGGAATTCCAAACTATATGTCTGGTCGCATTTTTAATCTTAGGTTAATGCTAAAAATTTAGAGAATCTGAGAGGTGTGATCTTTCGTTTTTACATCCGTTATAACTTCTTCAATAAATCCATTTTCATCAATGATAAAGGTAGTTCTGTATATACCATTATAGGTTTTTCCCATAAATTTTTTAGTTCCCCAAACCTGATATGCATTAATCACTTCTTTAGATTCATCAGCTAACAAAGAAAATGGTAATTGGTATTTTTCTTTAAATTGTAATTGCTTTTTAGGAGCATCGGCACTCACCCCTAATATATTATAAGCTTTAGCTATAAAAGTGTGGTAATTATCTCGCAAATTGCAAGCTTCAGCAGTACACCCAGGAGTACTCGCTTTTGGATAAAAAAACAATACTAGTTTTTTTCCATTGAAATCTGATAATTTTATAGTTTGTCCAACTTCATTTATACTTTCAAAATTGGGTGCTTTATCTCCTTTTTTTAATGTGGTCATAATGTTTACTTTTGCATAAAGATACAACAATGACCAAAAAGGAAAAAATTGAATTTATAATTAAAACCTTGGATGAATTATATCCAAATCCAGCCATACCATTACAACATAAAGATCCTTATACCTTATTAATTGCTGTTTTACTTTCTGCTCAAAGTACTGATGCTAGAGTTAACACTATTACTCCTATTCTTTTTAGCAAAGCTAACAATCCGTATGATATGGTGAAATTAAGTATCGAAGAAATTGAAGCTATCATAAAACCTGTTGGACTTTCACCTATGAAATCAAAAGGTATTTATGGATTGTCTAAAATGATGATTGATTTGCATAACGGAAAAGTGCCACAATCTTTTGAGGCTTTAGAAGCATTCCCAGCTGTTGGGCATAAAACAGCAAGTGTTGTGATGTCTCAAGCTTTTAATATACCCGCTTTCCCAGTTGATACTCATATTCACAGATTGATGTTTCGTTGGAATTTAACAACTGGAAAAAATGTGATACAAACTGAAAAAGATGCAAAGCGTTTATTTCCTATTGAAATTTGGAACAAACTTCATCTTCAAATTATTTATTATGGCAGAGAGTATTCTCCTTCTCGTGGATGGAATTTGGAAAAAGATATTATCACTAAAACAATTGGAAGAAAGCAATTTCTTCCATAAAAAAAGACTCTTAACAGAGTCTTTTTTATTAATTCAAATAAAAGAAAAATACCTGATTTTTCACAGTTCTAATGGTCCGCAACCCTTTTGAATAGTTCAACAAGAATTGAATTGATTCACTTGATGGTTCTAATGTTGTTTTAGATTCGTTTCTAGAGTAGAGTTGTTTCATTAATTTTGTTTTGATTATATAAATTCAAAACGTGAAACAAATTACTTTATTGTTTAATTTGTTATAATAATTTGGTGTTTATCAATGAGTTTGCGCAAATTAATCAAAGCATATCGCATCCTTCCCAATGCTGTATTGATACTAACGCCAGTATTATCAGCAATTTCTTTAAAACTCATATCCTGAAATATTCTCATTTTAAGCACTTCTTTTTGATCTTCAGGTAATTCTTCTAACAATTTTATGACATCCGAATCAATTTGATCTTTTATCATTCTACTTTCCACATTGAGGCCTTCATCTTTCACTACGAGAAAAATATCAAAATCTTCAGAATTGGCAAAAGAAGGTGTCCGTTTTAATTTTCTAAAATAATCTATCACTAAGTTGTGAGAAATTCTTAGAACCCAAGGTAAAAATTTACCTTCTTCACTATAATTCCCCATTTTTAAGGTGTTAATTACTTTAATAAAAACATCTTGAAAAAGATCGTTTGCAATATCTCTGTTTCTTACTTTTGAAT
>JAUYUF010000220.1 GCA_030694835.1 Flavobacteriaceae bacterium
TTGGATTGCTTCTAAAACTAATTTTCCTGCTGAATTTAAAGTAACAGCCATTGATAATCAAGAAAGAATTATGGCTATAGAACATCAATTATTACCTATTTATGCAGTACAATTTCATCCAGAATCTATTCTGACACCTGATGGTGAGAAAATAGTTAGTAATATATTTAAAGCTATAAAAAATTAAAATACTTTTTTTCCTGATAAAAAAGTTTGCAACACCTTTATTTGTGGAATCTTAGCATCTTCAACCTTCATTAAATCAGTATCTAAAAACACAAAATCAGCTACTTTTCCAATTTCGATACTTCCTTTTTCATGTTCTTCAAAACTAGCATAAGCTGCCCAGATGGTCATTCCTTTTAAAGCTTCCTCTCGACTTAAAGCATTTTCCATTTGAAATCCATTCTCGGGATAATTATTTAAATCTTTACGAACAACAGCCGCGTAAAAAGTAAGTAACGGATTCACTTGCTCTATTGGGAAATCAGTTCCTAATGGAAGTTTGCCATACTGATTTAGTAAATCTTTAAAAGCATAGGCACCTTTAACGCGTTCTTTACCTAAGCGATCTTGCGCCCAATACATATCAGAAGTTGCATGTGTAGGTTGCACAGATGGAATGATATTTTTAAACAAATTAAAATCTTTTAAATCAACTACTTGTGCATGTTCAACTCGCCAACGTCTGTCTTTTTTGTCTTTTAAAAGTTCGCTGTATTTTTTTAACACCACATAATTGGCAGAATCGCCAATGGCATGTGTATTCATTTGGAATTGAGACTTATATATTTTATCTGCAGTTTTGTTGAAATTTTCTAATGTATTTACCATAGCACCGAAGTGATTTGGCATATCACTATACGCTTCTTTTAAGCAAGCTCCGCGTGAACCCAGAGCGCCATCAGCATAATATTTAAAAGAATGTACATGAAGTTTATCAGTTTTAATGATTCCTTTTTCAAGGTAGTAATCTAAGTTAGAATCTGTTGCTGAAACCATAGCATCAATTCTAATTTTCAATTGATTTTTTTGATGTAACTCATCTATAAGTTCGATAATATTACGATTTAAACCTGCATCAACAACGGTAGTTAAACCATTTTCAAAACAAATTTTCTCAGCATCAATTAATGCATTAATCTGCTCTTGTTGGTTATTTAATGGAATTTTAGCTTCTATTAAATCCATTGGATTATCGATAAAAATACCAGTTAATTTTCCATCTTTTTTGATGATAAAACCGCCTGATTCCGTTGTGTTTACGGTAACTCCAGCTAAATCAATCGCTGCTTGATTAGCTAATAAAGCATGACCGTCAATTCTAGTAATAGCAACAGGTATTGTAGGAAATAATTTATCTAATTTATCTTTAGTTGGAAATTCTTTAATTTCCCAATCATTTTGATCCCAACCGCGACCTGTAATATAACTTACATTTTTATCTTTTTGAAAAGCGACAATTCGCTCTACAACTTCCTCAAAACTTTTTGTATCTGTTAAATCTACTTTTTGTTGCTGTAACCCAAGTCCATAAAAGTGGCAATGTGCATCAATTAAACCAGGAACAATTGTTTTTCCTTCAGCGTTTATAATTTCTTTAGCATCGTACTTTGCAAGGATTTCTTCAGAAGTTCCAACAGCTATAAATTTACCGTCTTTTAGAGCAAAACTTTCAACAATTTTAAAATTTTCATCTACCGTATAAATTTGTGCATTAGTCACAATTAAGTCAGCCATTTCTTTTTTGTTGCATGAAATTAAAGTTGCTAACAGTATTAAAACCGATATATTTTTCATTTTTTTATTTCTATATACTTGATAATTGATACTTCTCAATCTAAATATGAATCCATTAAATATAATAAAGAAGCCATTGCAGCGGCACCTAATTCTAATTCTCGTTTATTTACTTTATCGAAAGTGTCTGATGCAGCATGATGATAATCAAAATAGCGTTGACCATCTGGTTTGTAACCAACTAAAAGGATATTGTCATTTTTTAAATCGCTTGTATCTGCGCCACTTCCGCCCTTAAAAAATTCATAAATTCCATATTTTTCAAAAAGCGGTTTCCAAGATTGCATCAATTCAAAATATTTTTGATTACTATCAATTGAAAATCCTCGTGGAGTAAATCCTCCAGAATCTGACTCTAATGCTGCCAAATGAATTTCATTTTTTGCTTTTGCTTCTGTAGCATATTTGATGCTTCCAGAACCGCTATTTTCTTCATCCATAAAAAGAACAACTCTTATTGTATTTCTTGGTCTGATATTGTTGTTTTTAAATAACCGAACTGCTTCCATTGATTGAACAACGCCTGTTCCATTATCATGAGAACCTTGTCCTAAATCCCAAGAATCTAGATGTCCTCCAACAACAATATATTTATCTGGATTTTCACTTCCAGTTAATTCTCCAATTACATTATAGGATTGTTTTGGTTCGAAATTTTGACAATTTTGTTTGAAATAAAATTTTAACTGTGGATTTTCTTTTAAGTGCTTGCTCAGCAATTCTGCAGCATTAGTACTAATGGCTGCAGCAGGAATTTTTTCATTCTCTGGAATATTTCTGTAACTCATTACTCCGGTATGAGGAAAATCGTCTAAACTAGTAGTAAGTGACCGAATAATAACTCCCAAAACACCGTATTTTCCAATAATTCTTGCACTGTTAACTCTGATACCAGCAGTTTCTCCATAACTTGTACCTGTACGTAGATTGGAAGATTTCATAGGGACATTAAAAAATACAATTTTTCCTTTAAGTAAATTTCCCAATTTCTCAGCTTCATCAATACTTTTAACTTCTATGATTTCTGCAGTTATACCTTTTTTTTGTGTAGCGATAGAGTTTCCTAAAGCACAAATTGGAACATTGATTTTTTTATTATTGAAAGTATAATAAGCTACTTCTTTTTCTCCTCGTTCCCAATGTGGAACTGTTACAGGCTGTAGCCAAACTTTATCAAAACCTGCTTCTTTCATGGTTGATTCACCCCAAATTACAGCTTTTTCTGCAGAGGTTGTTCCAGACATTCTTCCTCCTATTTTGTTTGATAAATAAGATAACCATTCATAGCTTTTACCATTTGTTAAAGCTGTTAAATGAAAATCAACTAAAGCTTTTTCATCATCAATTTTAATTGATTGTGAAGTTGCAGTTATCGTAATAACTGAAAAAAGTAGGGAGAAAAAATAGTTCATCAGAATAATATTATTAATATTTCGGGTTTAAATCTAAACATTTTTAATAAAAAAACGGCAAAATAGCAGATTGACTTTACCGTTCTTTAGAATTTTTATTGAATTTATAAATCAAACTTGTAGGTAATTCCAGCAATTGCTTGTAATCCTTGAACTTTATAATGTGCAAAAGGTTGGTGGTTGCCGTTTAATAAATTATTTACTTTGGCAAAAGCCGTTAATCGATTAGAGAAATGGTAACCAATATTTAAATCAACATCAACATAAGCTTTATTTTTAGTGATAAAACTTGGAGGAACAATTGAATAATCATCTGTGGATGAAATAAAATATAATCCAAAAGGAATGTCCATATCTTTAGATTCACCAACTAAATATAAGGATGTATTTGCATACCATTTATTGGTTTGATAATCAGCTTTTAGAGTAGTTTTTAATTTTGGCAAATTAAATGCTTCTGTAAAAATATTGGTATCGTAATTGCTGTAGATTATGTTTCCGTTTAAAGAGAATTCATCGGTAAGATTCAAATTTAAATCACCTTCAATTTCAAAAGTAGTGACATCATCATATACAAGTCCGAAAGAATTTCCAGCTTCATAAGAATAATTAATTGGAATAATTCCGTTGGTTTGTGATGGATTCAACAAAAACATTGGTTTTTCTTTTTCTTTGCGATATGATGCTTTTAATAGGTAATTTAAATTCTCAGATAAAACACCTTTAAATCCTAAGAAGGCATTGTAAGTTTGATCTGTTTCGTTAATAACTAATGTTGGAGATACAAATGGATTTGACTCAACCATGTTTTTATATGAATTTGTTTTGAGTTCTCCTGTAACTCCCGCAAATGTAATTAACAAATCATCCATTAATTTAAAAGATACATATACATTTGGATAGGAGTAGAGCTTACTTTCTCTGTGTTCTAAATCAAATGAGTAGGTTAAATTTACACCTAAATTTAATTGGAAGTTTTCTCTTAAGACCTCAAAAGATGGCTTTAAATCAAATTTTAAGAATGAATGTTTTAAATCATTTAATGAATAATACTCTTTGTCAAATTTACCGTTTAACAAATCAACACCAGCTTCTACATGAATTTTTTCAGTTGAAATAGGAAATGATAATTCAGTACTGGCAAAAAGTTGAAATTCATTACTGCTGAAATCATCTTTAAAATAGGTAAATC
>JAUYUF010000132.1 GCA_030694835.1 Flavobacteriaceae bacterium
ATTTTTAAACATAGTACGCGTTGTGGAATCAGTAGTAGTGTTATAAATCGGTTCGAAAAAAAACATCAACATAAAACCGATAGTTATAAATTTTATTATTTGGATTTATTAAATTTTAGAGAGCTATCTGCTGAAATAGCAGAATGTTTTAAGGTCATTCACCAATCACCGCAATTAATTGTGATAGAAGAGGGGAAAGTTAAAGTTCATGCTTCTCATTATGATATTTTGGAGGTTGATTTGGATACTATATAAAAAAAGAAGAGCTTCAATTAAGAAGCTCTTTATATTAAAATTTCTGTCTTTTAATAATTGCTTTAATTTTTTCTTTTAAATCTTCACCTGTGTCATAAATCATTTGCTCACTCGATGGAAACGGAACAAATTTTCTGTTAATCCAATCAATATAAGGAGCTTCTAAAGCTCTACGATCTCCTTTAAAAGTGGCGAAATTATTTTCAAAAATAAACTCAGAAGCTACTGGAAAAGAGTTGATTAGTTGTTTATTTTTTAAATCAACATATTCTACTTGTGCAGCAACATGTGCAGCTTTATGTTGTGTAATTTCAATAATAGTACTCTTAATTTTGATGTATTTATCCTTTTTTATATCGTTTCCTAAACTGTCTTTTTTTACATTTCCTTTACTATCATAAACATAAGTATAACCATCTTTTATCTCTTTTTCTTTAATAATTATACGTTCTTTTATTTGTTCCGGACTTATATCAATACTTCTAAAACGAATGAGCATTTGAAGATCATAATCAATTTTAGGGTCAGATTGAGTGTGATAAACCGTCCAAAAATTGTTTAATCCGTAGGCGTTAAAGTTTAATAAATCATCTTCTAATCTGCGTGGGATAGCAATAGGTGTATCATTTATCAAATCAACAATTACAAAATTAGTTCCTTTATAATGAGCTTCATCAAGTAATTGACGCACATTTTTATAATTAGGATTGATTTGATTTAAATAAGTTAAATCTTGATATGCAGTTCGCGCTTGATCCTTATTATTGGATTTTAATAAACTGATTGCTTGTTGATAAAGATGATTAGATAATTTATTTTTAGAATCGACTAATTCATTGGTGTAATCTCTAAAAGTAAACTTTGCATTTCTATTACCGTTCTGAACTTTTAAGGGTAAAAGTGGTTTGATAATTTCTTGACGTCTATCTAAATTGTTGTAAATAGTAAATATTTCATTTAAACTAGCAGGATTATTATCTGCTTTTAGAAGTTTTAAACGTTTTTCATCACGTTCTACAGCCTTAACAAAAGCTTCTTCTAGTAATACTACATAATCTTGCTTGTTCTTTTTGTTTTTATTAGTTTTAAGATTATCAACTGCAATATCTATGGCTTGGTCATAATTACCAGAGTGTAAAGCTGATTGTGTTTTTTTTACACCACTACAACTTGTTACAATTAATAATAAACTAATAATAATTAGGGAGTTACGATACATTCTATTTTATTTGTTTAATTCTTTTTTGGGTGGAAATACTTTTCCTTTACATTCTCCAAATCCAATTCTAACCTGATCATTTTTACAAAATCCTTTCATGATAATCGTGTCAAAATCATTTATAAATTTTCTATTAGAATTTTCATTTAAAATAATTGGTTTAGTTCCTGCCCATGTCAATTCTATCATAGAACCATAACTATCTGGAGTATTACCAGAAACGGTTCCACTTCCAAATAAATCACCTGATCTAACATTGCAACCATTAATTGTATGATGTGCTAACTGCTGAGCCATAGTCCAATATTGATATTTAAAATTAGATTTAGAAATAATAGTTTCAACACCTTTATCAGGTTTTAATCCAACCTGTAACTTAATATCAATGGTTTTCTTGCCCTCTTGTTGTAGATAGTTAAGTGGTTTTGGATCTTGAGGTTGACTTTCAATTCTAAAAGGTTCTAAAGCATCTAAGGTAACTATCCAAGGAGAAATTGTTGAAGCAAAGTTTTTAGATAAAAAGGGACCGAGAGGCTCAAATTCCCACTTTTGAATATCTCTAGCAGTCCAATCATTTAGTAATACTAACCCAAAAATATTTTCTTCGGCTTCTTTTACACTAATACTTTCACCCATTTTATTGGCATCAGTTGTAATAAATGCAATTTCTAATTCGAAATCTAGCATATTTGATGGTCCAAAAATAGGTGTGGAGTCATTTTCAATAACAGTCTGACCTTTAGGTCGTCTAATTGGTGTGCCTGATACAACAATAGAAGAGGAACGACCGTGATAAGCAACTGGCATATGAAGCCAATTGGCTGATCTAGACTTATCTACACCTTTTAATAAGGTTTCAACATTTGTTGAATGGGCTTTACTTGAATAGAAGTCAGTATAATCTCCAATATTTACAGGTAATTGCATTTCTACATCTTTCATCTCAAACAACACTTTTTCACAGTCCTTTTTATTTTGTTGGAGCGTAAGATTGTTAATATCAAATAATTCAGCAATTCTATTTCTTACTTTTCTCCATGTTTTTCTACCATCAGAAATAAAATCATTGAGCGTGTCTTGTAAAAAAATATCATCAGTTAAATCAATTCCATGAAAATATCCTAATTGATGTAAAGCCCCTAAATCTATAGCAAAATCACCTATTCTAGTTCCAACTGTAACAATATCATCTTTGGTAATAAAAACCCCAAAAGGAATGTTTTGAATTGGAAAATCAGAATTAGATTTTACTGGAATCCACGATTTTCGATTTGGATTATTGGCTGTAATTAACATGACTCTATTTTTTGATTGATGAATAGTACACCAAATATAGTAGTTTCTTACAATTTGCAAAATGATTTTACTACTTTTGACATTTAAATAACTAATTACAGAAATATTACAATAAAATGATACGTGATAAAATAATTTTCGATCTCATTTCTGATGAAAAAGAAAGGCAAACTAATGGTTTAGAGTTGATTGCATCTGAAAACTATGTAAGTAATCAGGTTTTAAAAGCTGCTGGTTCTATTTTAACCAATAAATATGCTGAGGGTTTTCCAGGAAAACGATATTACGGAGGATGTGAAGTAGTTGATATAATTGAACAAATTGCTATTGATAGAGCTAAGGCTCTTTTTAATGCAGCCCATGCCAATGTTCAACCTCATGCAGGTTCTCAGGCAAATGCAGCTGTTTACCACGCGTTGATTAATCCTGGTGATAAAATTTTAGGATTTGATTTATCTCATGGTGGACATTTAACTCACGGATCACCTGTCAATTTTTCTGGTAAATTATATGAAACATCATTTTATGGTGTTGAAAAAGAAACGGGCAGATTAGATTATGATAAAATTGAAGCTGTAGCACATAAAGAAAAACCAAAAATGATTATTGCAGGTGCTTCTGCTTATTCTAGAGATATTGACTTTAAAAGATTTAGAGAAATTGCCGATAGTGTAGGTGCGTTTCTAATGGGTGATATTTCACATCCTGCAGGTTTAATTGCTAAAGGAATTCTAAATGATCCATTGCCTCATTGTCATGTTGTTACAACAACAACTCATAAAACTTTGAGAGGTCCAAGAGGTGGAATGATACTATTAGGAACTGATTTTGAAAACACTTTGGGGATTAAAACTCCAAAAGGAGAACTAAAAATGATGTCTGCATTGATTGATTCAGCTGTGTTTCCAGGAATGCAAGGTGGGCCATTAGAGCATATCATAGCTGCTAAAGCTATTGCCTTTGGCGAAGCATTAACCGATGATTTCTTATATTATCAACTACAAGTAAAACAAAATGCTGCTGCTTTAGCAAAAGCATTTAATGATAGAAATTATCATATTATTTCAGGTGGAACAGATAATCATATGATGTTGATAGATTTACGCAATAAAAACATCACTGGTAAAGAAGCTGAAAATGCCTTGGTAAAAGCAGAGATTACAGTGAACAAAAATATGGTTCCTTTTGATGATAAATCGCCTTTTGTAACTTCCGGAATTAGAGTAGGTACTGCTGCAATTACCACGCGCGGATTAAAAGAAACAGATATGGAACTAATTGTTTCTTTAATTGATGAAGTAATTTGTAATCATAAAGACGAAAAAGTATTGGAAAACGTGGCCGAAAAAGTACACGAAATGATGAGTGAAAGACCTTTGTTTGTATAATTATAAGGTAAAAATAAATCCCCCAAGTTTTTTAACTTAGGGGATTTATTTTTGCTATTCATTTTCAATTTCGATAGTCTCGTTAGCCCGATCTAATAAATTTTGAGGAAGCGATTTTTTTGCCTTTGCACCTAATTTTTTGATACTTTCAACACTTCTAATCAAATTTCCATTTCCGTCTACTAATTTATTCATGGCAGCATCATAATTTTCTTTGGATGAATTAATCGATTTACCAACGCTTATAAGATCTTGAACAAATCCTTCAAATTTATCATAAAGTGCTCCAGCGCGTGTAGCAATTTCCAACACATTTCTTTTCTGGTCTTCTTGTTTCCAAATAACAGAAATGGTACTTAAAGTTGCTAATAAAGTAGAGGTAGAGACTAAGACCACATTTTTATCAAATGCCTCCAAAAATAGATTATTGTTTTCATTGTATGCAATCATTAATGCCCCTTCAATAGGGACAAACATAAAGACATAATCTGGTGTGTTGATACCGTACAAATCTGTATATCTTTTTTCGCTTAATTCTTTAAAATGTTTTCTAATACTGGTCAAATGATTTTTTAATGATTCAGATTTATGTTGTTCATTATCTGAATTGTAATAAGATTCATAAGCGGTTAAGGAAACTTTTGAATCAATAATAAAATGTTTATTTTCGGGTAGATTGATGATGAAATCGGGTTTTTTTAATTTTCCGCTATCATCTCTAAATCCACCCTGAGTGGTAAAATGAATACCTTTTGTTAAATTGGCTTTCTCTAACAATAATTCTAATTGAGTTTCACCCCAATCACCTTGGGTTTTACTTTCTCCTTTTAAGGCCTTGGTCAAATTCAAGGTTTCTTTGCTCATTTGAAGATTTAAATCTTTTAAACCGATAATTTGCTGGCGCAAAGCAGCGTGATAATCAATACTTTCTTTGTGGGTATTTTCAACCTTTTGCTCAAAAGTTTTTATTTTCTCTTGTAAAGGATTTAAAAGATTTTGAATATTGATTTTATTTTGCTCTGTAAATTTAGATGATTTATCATCTAAAATTTTATTAGCTAAATTCTCAAATTCAGCAGCAAATTTTTCTTGAATTTGTTCTATTTCTGTCTTTTTAGTTTCCGCCTGTTGGATTAAAGAATCATTTTCACTTTGTTTCTTGGTAAATTCAACCAAATAATGATCTTTTTCGGTTTTTAAATTAGAAAGTTCATTTAATAAACGTTGATTTTCTTCTTTTAATGAAGTATTTACTTTGCTAAATGAAGTTTTTGCAATAAAGAAACCGATTGTAAAAGCAACAATTCCAACGATTAAGATAATAATAGCAATTTCAGACATGATTTTTCATTTAATCTCTAAAAATAACAATTTAAAAGATTGATTCCATTTAATCTTAAAATTTATTTTAAGTTTGTAGCTTAAATAATTCCCCTATGAAACTCCTTTCACAATTCATACTAAAATATATTTGGCGTTTTAAATTTAGTGGCGAGTTTCCTAAATCATTAAATAAATATGTCCTTATTGTTGCTCCCCATACAACTTGGTTAGATTTTCCATTAGGGTTATTAATTAAATGGTCACAAGGAGTTGATGTCAATTATATAGGTAAAGATTCTCTTTTTAAATCACCTTTTGGATTCTTTTTTAGATGGGTAGGAGGTACTCCTGTAGATCGTACAAAGAATAATAATATGGTAGATGCTATTATACAGGTGTTTAATGAGAGAGAAAGATTTAAATTATCGATTGCTCCAGAAGGAACTCGAAAAAAGACGGAGAAGTGGAAAACTGGTTTTTATCATATTGCTAAAGGTGCTAATGTGCCAATTGTAATGCTATCTTTAGATTTTGAGAATAAAATTTTAAAAATTTCTGAACCATTTTATACAACTGATAATATGGATGCGGATTTTAAGGTTTTTGAGAAGTATTATGAAGGTATAAAAGGATATCATCCTCATTTGTCATAAATAAAAAAAGGCATCATAATTATATGACACCTTTTTAAATAATATTTAAACTAAATTATCCTTTATAAAAAGGAAGTTTAACAACTTCTGCTAAGAGATCAGATTTACGAACTCTGATGTAAATTTGAGAACCTACTTTTGCAAAAGCTTTAGGTGCATAACCCATGCCAATAGCTTTTTTTAGTGAAGGACTCATGGTTCCTGAAGTTACAACTCCAATAATATTTCCTTCTGCATCAACAATTTCATAATCATGTCTGGCAATTCCTTTATCAATCATTTCAAAAGCTACTAATTTTTTAGTAACACCTTCAGTCTTTTGTTTGAGTAATGCTTCAGAATTTGTGAAATTTTTAGTAAATTTTGTAATCCAGCCTAAACCCGCCTCAATTGGAGAAGTGGTATCATTGATGTCATTTCCGTACAAACAAAATCCCATTTCCAAACGCAAAGTATCGCGCGCAGCTAAACCAATTGGTTTAATACCGAAATCTTTTCCAGCTTCAAAAACTGCATTCCAAATAGTTTCTGCATCTTCGTTTTGAAAGTAGATTTCAAAACCACCAGCTCCAGTGTATCCAGTTGCAGAAATTACTACATTTTCAATACCAGCAAAAGTTCCTATTTTAAACGAATAATATTCCATTTCAGCTAAATTAACTTCGGTTAAAGATTGTAAAGCTTCAACTGTTTTTGGACCTTGAATGGCTAAAAGAGAAATGTCATCAGATTGATTTATCATCTCAACTCCAAAAGTATTGTGTTTAGAAATCCAATTCCAATCTTTTTCAATGTTTGAAGCATTAACCACTAACATATATTCATCTTTTTTGATGCGATAAACCAATAAATCATCAACAATTCCGCCATTATTGTTTGGTAAACAACTATATTGAACTTTTCCATCAACTAAAACTGATGCATCATTGCTAGTAACTAATTGAATTAAATCCAATGCTTTTTCACCTTTTAAAATAAATTCTCCCATATGAGAAACATCAAAAACACCAACGCTATTACGAACTGTTTCGTGTTCTACATTAACACCTTCGTATTGAACTGGCATGTTATAACCGGCAAAAGGAACCATTTTAGCTCCTAAAGCTTCATGTATATGAGTTAAAGCTGTATTTTTCATTTAATTATAAATTTATTTCTGTTTGATTTCTTAAGATATCTTCTATTGTTTCTCGAGTTCTGATAAGAATATCATTACCCTTGTGGATTAAAACCTCTGCTGGTTTAAATCTGGAATTATAATTAGAAGCCATAGAAAAACAATAAGCGCCTGCATTTTTGAAACATAATATATCACCTTCATGTATTTCATGAATTGGTCTGTTGGAAGCAAATGTATCTGTTTCGCAGATGTATCCTACAACTGTATAATACCTATTTTTACCATCTGGATTTGAAAGATTAATGATTTCATGATAGGAATCATAAAACATAGGTCTAATTAAGTGATTAAATCCACTATCAACTCCAGCAAATACAGTAGAAGTTGTTTGTTTTACCACATTAACTTTTGCTAAAAAGCAACCAGATTCGCTCACTAAAAATTTACCAGGTTCGAACATCAAAGTCAGTTCTTTACCGTAATTTTTACAGAATAAATTAAATCTTTCTGTCAATTTTTCTCCTAATTCTTCAATATCAGTAGAAATATCACCTAGTTTGTATGGAACTTTAAATCCGCTTCCAAAATCAATAAATTCTAAGTTATCAAATTGTCTAGCTACATCAAACAAAATTTCAGAAGCACTTACAAATACATCGATATCTAAAATATCAGAACCCGTATGCATATGGATTCCATTAATTTTCATTTTTGTATTTTCTACAATACGCAAAATATGAGGAACTTGATGAATAGAAATTCCAAATTTAGAATCAATATGCCCTACAGAAATTTTATGATTTCCTCCTGCTAGAATATGCGGATTAATACGTATACAAACTGGAACATTTGGAAAATGATGACCAAATTGTTCTAAAATAGAGAGGTTATCAATATTAATTTGAACTCCCATTTGTGACACATCTTCAATTTCTTTCAAAGAAACACCATTTGGTGTGTAGATGATATCTTTAGGCTTAAATCCAGCATGAAGCCCTAACAAGACTTCTTGTTTAGAAACGGTATCTAAACCAGCTCCATATGTTTTAAATAACTTTAATATATTAACATTTGATAATGCTTTTACAGCATAATTAATCTTTACTTTCTTAACCTTTTTAAATGCATTTGTTAATCGTTTATATTGATTTTCAATGATTTCACTGTCATAAACATATAACGGACTTCCGTATTTTTCTACTAAAGAAAGTAATAATTGATTGTTCATTTTTATTGATATTTTTCTGCTGTTAATTGTACAATTTGGATAATTACATCTATGGCTTTTTGCATTGATTCTACTGGGACATATTCATAACGTCCGTGGAAATTGTGTCCACCTGCAAATATATTTGGACAAGGTAATCCTTTGTAAGATAATTGAGAACCATCAGTTCCGCCTCGAATTGCTTTTATTTTAGGAACAATTCCTATATTTTTCATGGCTTGTTCAGCAATATCAACAATATGTAAAACAGGTTCAACCATTTTTTTCATATTGAAATATTGATCTTTCACTTCAATTTCTATAACATCTTGAGCATATTTTTTATTGATATTTTGAGCAGTCTCCATAAAAAGTTGTTTTCTTTTTTCGAATAACTCCATATCGTGATCTCTAATGATGTATTGTAACTGAGTCTTTTCAACATCACCTTGCATTGAATTTAAATGATAAAATCCTTCATAACCAGTCGTTTTTTGCGGTATTTCATTAGTAGGCAAGCCTGCTATAAATTCATTTGCAATTAACATTGAGTTAACCATTTTATCTTTAGCATAACCAGGATGTATATTTTTTCCTTTTATAGTGATTTTACCAGATGCAGCATTAAAGTTTTCATATTCTAATTCGCCAACTTCACTACCATCCATAGTGTAAGCCCATTCAGCACCAAATTTTTCAACATCAAATTGATGTGCGCCTTTTCCTACTTCTTCATCAGGAGTAAATGCAATTCTAATTTCACCATGCTTAATTTCTGGATGTTGAATTAGATATTCCATAGCTGTAACAATTTCAGCAATTCCAGCTTTGTCATCTGCACCCAATAGGGTAGTACCATCAGTTGTAATTAGGGTTTGACCTTTATACATCAATAAATCATCAAAATAAGAAGGAGAAAGAATAATATTTTCTTCTTTATTTAAGATGATATCTTTTCCATCATAATTGTGATGAATTTGAGGATTTACATTTTCTCCACTAAAATCTGGACTTGTATCAATATGTGCGATGAATCCAATTGTAGGAACTTTATAATCAACATTTGATGGTAAAGTTGCCATTACATAACATTGATGATCTATAGTTACATCTTTAAGTCCAATTTCTTTGAGTTCTTCAACTAATAATCTTCCTAAATTCCACTGTTTTTCTGTACTTGGAAAGGCTGAATTTTCAGGATCAGATTGTGTATCAATAGATATATATTTTATAAAACGATCAATTAAATGTTGCATAATTTATAAATTTTGTTCAAAAGTACTATTTTGAATAATTATTAGAAAGAAAATTGAAAAAGGATTTAGAAAATCAATTAATTAAAATAATTTTAAACTCATTTTTGCGTATTATCTTGGAGTAAGTTACTGAAATAAATGGCTTCACAGATGCGATCATTTAACTGATTATCACCATATAACTCTATTTTTATTTCAAAAAAAGAATTATTGTTTGAAGGTTTATAGATTTCAATTAAATTATAATTATAATTATTTTTATTTCCAGTTGCATGTACGAAATAAGAATCAGTTTCTAAATATTGAAAAGAATCTAACTTTATTAATTGTAAATTTTGAAGAGCTAATTCAGAAGAAAGTTTTGTTTTAAAGTTTTGATCAAAAATTAAATCTCCTTTTTTATTAGAAATATTTAAAATATAAGTTGATGTTAATGATTTTGTGGTATCTGCAATGTAAATATCAGATTGATATTCATCAAAATAAAATGATGATTTCCAATGAGATGGAAATGTCATTGAATAGTTTTTATTAATATCGTCTAAAGTTTTTAAATTATAATTTCCAAAATCTTTATTACAATTAAAGTATAAAGCCAATTCGCTTTTCTGATTACAACTAGATATTATAGAAAGTATCATCAGAAAAGCGAATAAATATTTCATAATTAATAAATTAATATGAATTTATTGATTTAAAATTTTAATTAAAGGGACATTGCGTTGAATGTACATATTATCACCAAAAGGCATTTCTTTTTTAGTGTGATAAACCTCTGGAAACTCCATAATTTTTGAAGTATCAGTATATCGACTTCCTGTTAAAATATAGCTAATAGTTTTAGCTAATAAAGGTTCATTGATATCTCCTAGAATTCCCATATTAGCATAATCTTCTGGTAAATTAACATCTGGAACAAAACCAGTTGGACTATTTTCTCCTAACTTATTCTTTTCTTGTAATACAATTGGTTGCATAGCCCATTTATGATTTGGATTTGCTCCTGTACGAGTGAAGTTTTCAGAATCGTATAATGTAACAGAAGCTGTATATTTTCCACTAGTGGTTTTTCCAACTGATTTAACGGTAATATATGGTTTTAATCCGTTCATAACCAATTCGCTAGCAGAAGCAGAACTTGAAGTTGTAATAACATATAATTTCGTAAGATTAAGATGATTTAAAGCTGTACCATCACTCATTTTATCGGTAAAATTACTCACTAAACTAGTAGGATCATTTTTTTCAAAATATTCTTGAATTTTAGCATTCCAATGTTCTTTCGTAAATAATTGACCTTTAAACTGACCAGTAATCATACTTGATAAATAAATGGCAGTAGAAACAGAACCTCCAGAGTTGTATCGTAAATCTAGTATTAATTCATTGATACCTTGTGTTTTAAGTTGTAAAATAGCATTGTTAAGTTGTTTGTCAAAATCACGAGTAAACGCATTATACATTAAGTAACCAATTTTTTTACCTCCAGTATCAAACGATTTTGTAATAAAAACAGGGTTTTCTTGAATTTGAGTTTTGGTTAATGATACAGTTGTAGAGCCTTGTGTTAAAACTCCACCACTTAAAGTTCCTAGATTTAAAGTGTAGTTTTCAGCACTACCAAATAATAAACCAGAATAATTAGAGCGAGTTAGTTGTGTTCCATTAACACCCCAAAATATATCACCACGTTTAATATTTTTTGAACTGGCATCAGAGCCAGGTATAATATATCTAACAAATCCGAAGACATCTACACCGTTAGACATTCCAACTAATCCAAATTCTACACCATTATTTTTTGTGATGCCTTGGAATGATTGTTCTAAAGCAATATAATCATCAACAATCCAAGACCATTTATCAGTATTTGTTCTGTCATAAATTAAGCTTTCAAAAAAAACTTCAGGTTTTGGATAATCTTTTAAAAAAATATTTAATTCAGTTTGGTTTTTGAAGCGAGTATCAGCTAAATTAGGAACTTGTCCTTGCCATAAATAATAGAGGTTGAGTCCTTTCCAAATAAAATTTTGAACTTCTAGATTTGCTGGAGGGCTTTGATTTACTTCTAAATCATTGTCTGAACATTTAATTGATGTTATTAATATAACAAACATCAATAAGAGCATTTTAAATCGATTCATATTTTTTTGATTTATAGAATTGCAAGTTATTAAAATTATCAGAATAAAAATTAAGATGTTACAAATTTGTAAATTAGTCGTCTAATAATTAAATCAACAAAAATAATACCATAGACAATGACTCAGAAGGAGTTTTTATTAAATGTATTACCTTTTAAAGACAAAGTCTACAGGTTAGCCAAGAGATTGTTGATTTCAACAGATGAAGCAGAAGATGCCACACAAGAGTTATTTATGAAACTTTGGAATAAAAAAGAAGAAATTTCAAGTTTAAGAAGTATTGAAGCTTATGCGATGACAATGACAAAGAACTATTGTTTAGATCGTTTAAAATCAAAACAAGCAAGTAATTTAACACTAGTTCACAGTAATTATGTTTCAAATGATATTTCATTAGATAAGAAGATTGAAATTGAAAATAGTATACAAATAGTAAAGAAATTAATGAATCAATTACCAGAACAACAACGAATTATAATTCAGTTAAGAGATGTGGAAGAGTACGATTATGATGAGATATGCGCAATTGTTGAGATGAATCAAACTGCTGTTAGAGTAGCGCTCTCTAGAGCAAGAAAAACAATTAGAGAACAATTATTAAAAACACATGCATATGGATTGGGGTAAAATAGAAATACTACTAGAAAAGTATGAAAATGCAGAAACAACTTTAGCAGAAGAGCAGTTACTGAAATCAGTATTTGAAAAGGATGATATTCCGATTCATTTACAATCATATAAAATGTTATTTAAGACCTATTCAGCAAGTAAAGTTGAATCATTTAAACCAGAACTTAAAGTTAATAAAACAACTTTCAATTGGAGATATTTGTCAATTGCTGCTTCAATTTTAATACTTTTTTCAGTTAGCATTGGATATCAACAATATGAAAAAAAACAAAAGGCAAAAGCAGCTTTCGCAGAAACTAAAAAAGCATTAGACTTGCTTTCACAAAATATGAATAAAGGTAATTTAGCTTTTGTTCAACTGAAAGAATATCAATATACAACCGATAAAATATTTAATTCACCTAAATAATAGAAAAAATGAGAAATGTAATAGTAATCATGTTGTTTTTAGTTGGAACGCTCTATGTTTCAGCTCAAACATCCATCTTTAAAAAATTTGAAGATTTAAACGAAGTAACTTCTGTTGTTGTAACCCAAGAAGCGTTTAAACTGATGAAAGGTATGGGAGGAAATACTCCTGAAGCTAAAGAATATCAAGAATTAATTAGCGGATTGTCAGAATTAAAAGTGCTTGTAACTGAAAACAGTAAAATTGCCGCCGATATGCAAACTAGTTTTAATAGCTATATTACTAGCGGTAAATTAACTGAACTAATGCGCGTTAAAGATAAAGGAAGTAATGTTTCAATCTATATTAAAAAAGGGTCTAAAGAAGATATTGTTAATGAACTTGCAATGTTTGTAAACGATAGTAATAGTACCAAAAAGCAAACGGTTATCATGTCGCTTACTGGAAATATAGATTTGAACAAAGTTTATAGATTAACAGAACAAATGAATATTCCAGGAGGAGAGCATCTAAAAAATAATAAGAAACGATAAGATGAAAATATCAAATATTATAATTTTAGTATTCTTATTATTTGGAATAAGTAGTTGTGATTCTTCAAAATCTTTACAAGAATATATTGTAGAAAAACAACAGGATAATGGATTTATTTCTTTAGATATACCATCTAGTATTCTTAATTTGAAAGATGAAAATGCTTCAGAAGAGTCTTTAAAAGCAATAAGAAGTATTAAAAAATTCAACTTCTTAGGAATGCAATTAACTGATGAAAATAAAGAATCTTATATTGTTGAGAAACAGGCTGTAAAAGATATTTTATCAAACAAAAAGTTTAAGGAAATATTTAGAGTAAAAACAGGTAATAGTGAAGTGTCAGTTAAGTATCTTGGAGTGGAAGATAATATAGATGAAGTAGTGTTTTTTGGAGCTGATAATGAAAAAGGTTTAGCTATATTAAGAGTCTTAGGAGATAATATGAATCCTGCAGAAATGGTTCAATTATTAAATAAAATTAATATTGACAAAGAGAGCAATGAATTTAAAACCTTAAATAGTATTTTTGACAAAATAAAATAATTTATAAATTAATAGTTAAAAAGCCACGTATTGCGTGGCTTTTTAACTTTATATTAACGACAGTTCCATTATGATTAATTATTTTTGATTTACACTAAATTCATAATTCATGAAACGATTTATCCTACTATTTTCAATATTTTTTCTAACATTAAATATATCTTTTTCTCAACAATATATTAGTATTAATCAATATAAAGGAGAAAGAGAAAAAATAAATAACTTGGTTCATACAAAACTAAAAGTTGATTTTAATTTTGATAAAAGTCAGTTAAATGGTGAAGCTTGGATTACTTTAAAACCACATTTTTATAAAACTGAAAAAGTTTCTTTAGATGCCAAAGCCATGTTGATACATGAAGTAAAATTGAACGGAGTTAAAATGCCATTTAATTATTTTAAAGATGAGCTAACTGTTGATTTAGGTAGAAGTTATACTAGTTTAGAAAAGTTTGAAATTTATATCAAATACACAGCCAGACCTGAAGAAGTAAAAGAAATTGGAAGTGAATTTATAAAAGATGCTAAAGGACTTTATTTTATTAATCCGAAAGGCTTAGATCCAACAAAACCTACTCAAATATGGACTCAAGGAGAAACTGAATCAAATAGCTGTTGGTTTCCAACCATTGATTCTCCCAACCAAAAATCAACACAAGAAATCTTTATAACTGTTCCTGAAAAATTTACAACACTTTCTAATGGTAAACTAATCTCACAAAATAAAAATACTAACGGAACCAGAACAGATTATTGGAAAATGGATCAACCTCATGCGCCATACTTGTTTTTTATGGGAATAGGTGAATATAGTATTATTAAAGATACTTGGAAAGATAAACCAGTCGATTATTATGTAGAAAAAGAATACGAAGCAGTTGCAAGAGATATTTTTGGAAAAACACCCAAAATGCTCGATTTTTTCTCAAATTTAACTGGAATTGATTATCCATGGGATAAATACAGTCAAATAGTTTGTCGTGATTATGTTAGCGGAGCAATGGAAAATACAACTGCAGTAATTCATGCAGAAAATGCATATCAAACTAAAAGTCAGTTAATTGATAAGAATGAATGGGAAAACACTATAGCTCATGAATTATTTCATCATTGGTTTGGAAACTTAGTAACCGCTGAAAGTTGGAGTAATTTAAGTATGAATGAATCTTTTGCAAATTATAGTGAATATTTATGGACGGAACATGAATATGGAAAAGATGAAGCTGATGCAAATTTATATAAAGACATCAAAAGATATTTTGAGACTCCTGAAGACAATTTAAAAAATTTAGTTCGTTTTGAATATCGTCATCGAGAAGATATGTTTGATTTAGTAAGTTATAATAAAGGAGGTGCTACTTTACATATGTTAAGAAATATCATCGGTGATGAAGCTTTTTTTGAATCGATTAAAAGATTTCTTAAACAACGTCAATATAATACAGCAGAAGCAACTCATTTCAGACTTATAGCTGAAGAAGTAACTGGAAAAGATTTAAATTGGTTTTTTAATCAGTGGTTTTTTGGAAGTGGACATATAAAATTTAAAGTAACTTATACCTATAATAAAACTAAAAATACTGTTAATGTTACAATCAATCAGGCTGAAAAAGTTTTTGAATTTCCTTTAACCATTGATGTTTATGAAACAAATGGAGTGTCTAACTATACCGTTTTTGTTGATGCTAAAGAGAAAACATTTACTTTTAATTATTCACAATTACCAAAATTAATTAATGTTAATGCAAATAGATCTTTATTGGCTGAAATAACAGATTCTAAAACTATCGAAAACTATATTTATCAATATCAAAATGCACCAAAATATTTAGATAGAAGAGAAGCTATTATAGAATTATCAAAGCATCAGGCAAATAAAGAAGTCTTTAAAACAATAACTCAAGCACTTTCAGATAAGTATTATGAAATAAGAATTTTAGCATTAGAAAATATTGATTTATTTGATAAAAATAATAAAAAAGAAACCATTTCAATAATTGAAAACATAGCTAAAAATGATCCAAAAACTTTGGTTAGAGCTCAAGCTATTGAAGTACTTGGAAAGTTTATAGACATTAAATACAAATCATTATTTGAGGATGGAACAAAACAATTATCAATTGCTATAAAAGGTAAGTCAATTTCATCATTATATCTTTTGGATAAAAAGTCAGCAATAAATGAGGCTAATAAATTTGATGATAAAACTAAAGATTTATTAGCACCATTACTTGTAAAAATATTTCTTACAGAAAAAGATACAAGTCAAAATGAATTTGTATCAAAGCACTTAATTGATGGCATGTTCTCAACAGATAAAGCAACTGTTGATTTATATACTGAAGCATATAATCAGATATCAAAAAGCAATAATCAAAAAGCAATTCAAAATCTAGTAAATGATTTTGTGAAAAAAGGAATACAGTATAAACAGTATAATTTTGATAAAGCAGCATTATATCATTTTCAACAAATGATAACTATACAGCAAAAGGAAGAACATGAAAATAAAGATGAAATTATTAATATAATCAGAAATGGTATGGCTTTACTAATTAAATAAGTTTCTACTTTATCAAGTTTTTAAATTATACTTATATAAATTGAAAGAGGCTCTTAAACAAGAGCCTCTTTCATTACTAACCTTTAATATACTTATTATCTACTAACCTTCAAAATATATTAACTTACTAACTTTAATTTTTATTTAATTCAAATAATTTAATGAATTGATATTTTTCATATTTATTAGTACAAATAACATTGCACAGGATGTATTATACCACCAATCTTATTTATATAGAAAAAATTAGGTGATAAAGAATTTATCAAAGTTCTTTTAGAAGTAGAACTGTTATTAAGAAATCTTAATTTTGATTTGTGATTCAATTCTATATTTTTCATAATTATATATGAGAATTAATTAATTATTTTTTTTGATTATAATTCTTAAACAAACCGTTTTTATAAAAAATGACAATTTGATCTATATCTTCTTGATTAAAATTTAAAATTGGGGTGGTTTCTTGACTAGTGGGTGGCATTAAATTATTTTCTAAAGGGAATTCCAGTTTTTGTTGCTCTAAATTTTCAATCGTTGAGAATTGCGTATTTGATTTTTCTGATATTTTTTTTTCATTTAAAGGAAATTCACCAGTACCATTTACAAACCAATATAAATCTACTTCAGGAAAAGTTTCTAAAATTTTCATAACAAAATCTAAACTTGGTTTATTTCTACCTGATATAAGGTGAGAAATACTTGAACGTTGAACATCTATCTGATCAGCTAACCCCGAGGGAGTTAATTCATAATAATCCATTAAAATTTTAAGACGTTCAGATATATCCATAATTTACATATGTTAATTATAACTATGTTGTACAAATGTAAATAATTAATTTCACAATTGCAAACAAATAAAAAGAAATAAAATTTATAACATGGTTATAGATTGTAAGTAAATATTGTATTAATAGTTACAATATGAAAGAAAACTTATTAAATACCTTATTAATTAACAATGTGATTTAAGAAAGTTAATAGTAGTCAAGACAAAGCTCTTACTTAAGATCAATTACTTTTTTAAGTTATATATATGTACAAATAACAATAATTTAATTACATATATTAATTAAAATTACATTATCAATTATAATATATAACAATAAATACTTATTAATCGAATATATATAAGTATAATTACTTTAAAAAATAAATGTATAAGCATATATTTAAATCTAAGTTATAATCTATAATAATAATATAAATATATAGTTATAAAAATACATCAATATATCAATATATCAATAATACATATAATATGTAACTATAAAATATTATGTAAAATAAAACTACTGAAGTAAATTCCAAATAAATATATATAAACAGATTAATTATAACCAATTTCAACATGAAAGAAAGTTACAAAAGTAAATTACATATTCTGTAAACAAAAGTAAACTAAACTACATACTTACATATTCCAGTCAAATTAACTATTTATAGACATCAATTAAAAGTATAAATAAATATATGTAAACTACTGATAAACAATTCTAAAACCTATTAATATAGAGATTGTTTATAGTATAGTATTAATAAATTTAACAGAACTTATAATTTAACACTTGTAAATATTTGAAGTAATTTATTAAATATACAAATGTGAATTATATTATATTTACATTTGTAACAAAATGTATTAATGGTGGAATATTCAGAAATCATAAAGTGGTATGAGAATTCTTATAACAAGACAATATTTGGTTTACAATTAACTTTAGATGATTTAAAGCTCATATTAAGTAATTATAATTTTAATATCTCAGAAGTAGGTAAATCAGAAAATAATAAACCAATTCTATCTTTTAAAATAGGAACTGGTTCTAAAAAAGTATTGATTTGGACTCAAATGCATGGGAATGAGAGTACTGGTACCAAGGCTGTTATAGATTATCTTGCTTTTATTGAGACTTCAAATTTTAATTTACTTAAAAGCAAATTATTAAAAGAATTAACTATTCAGTTTATTCCTATTCTAAATCCAGATGGAGCTGAAACTTATACAAGAGAAAATGCTCATGCTATTGATTTAAACAGGGATGCTGTAGATTTAAGTGCAAAAGAAAGTAAATGTTTAAATTCAATTTTAAATGAGTTTAAACCTGATTTTTGTTTTAATTTACATGATCAAAGAACTATATTTAATGTTGAAGGGACAAAGAATCCTGCAACGATTTCTTTTTTAGC
>JAUYUF010000234.1 GCA_030694835.1 Flavobacteriaceae bacterium
CCATAAAATTTGATAAAAATGCTACAAGTGTAAGTGCAGGCTTTTTAATACAATATAAACGTTTTGGATTAGATGTTCGTTATGATTATGGAATAACAGCTGTTAAAAAACAAGAAATTAAACTTATAAGAGCTACTTATGGTACTTATGTTGCTGATCTAGTTGAATACAATCCTAGTCAATTAAGCATAAGTTTAACTATTGATATATTTCATTTTAGTTTTGATAAAACCCAAAGGACTTCAGGAAGATATGATTGGAGAAATCCCAAAAACTTGTGATAAAAAAAATCCCGCTGTGCAGCGGGATTTTTTTATGATTTTTTAATCTTATCTGTTTTATCTAAATAATTCGGAATTCCATTTCCATTACTATCATCATTGGTTGGATCGCCATCTTTATTGATATCCTCATCACGGGTTAATATTCCATCTCCATCATCATCTGCATCAGCATAATTAGGAATTTTATCTCCATCAGTATCATCATCGTTAATTTCGCCGTCTCCATTTAAATCTTCTCTCCAATTAGCCACTAAATCATTGTCATCATCTGACTCATTAACATCATATAAATCAAAATAAAATATTAAGGGTGAGTTTTCTGGAATAATTCCTTGTGCTCTGTTTTGATATCCTAATCCAGAAGGAATGAATAAAATTCCTTTTCCATGATTTACAAAATCAAAAGATTCATCTGTATTTATAACTTTATCACCACCTTTAAATAATGGAAATGCAGCGCGCCATCCTTCGATTAAATTATTTAATCCTAACCAAGCTTTTCCCTTATCGAATGAAGTACTATCTAATAAAATTCCGCTATACTTTACGTAAACAGAATCAACTCTTGTTGGACTTTTCGTGGTTCCAACATTTTGAACTAAATAATATAATTTGTAAGAAATATCATCTTTAACCACCACTTTAGAACTAACTTGATTCGTTAAGGGTGTTTGTCCATTCTTAATTGTTTTTATAATTTTGTCAGAATTATCAAGATAGTGTGTGTTAAAATATTTGACCAAGGCCTCATCATCTAAAATAGCTTGTGCTGCATGATCAAACACTTTATTATCATCTTTACTACAAGATAGTGTTATTGATACTAAAATTAAAAAGCTTATAAAGTACTTAATATTCATTCTTTAAATTTTTAAGTTCGCAAGATACAATTTTCCTATATTTGTTTACAAAGTTTTAGTAATTTTTAACATTAGAATAATGCGGATTGATAAATATTTATGGTGTGTTCGACATTTTAAAACTAGAAGTTTAGCAACTGAAGCATGTAACAAAGGACATCTGAAGATAAATAATGCGGTAGTTAAAGCATCTAAAGAGGTGTTTATTGGAGATTCTATTACTATTCGTAAAAACCAAATATATTATTCTTTTGAAGTTATAGGAATCCCATCAAGTAGAATTGGTGCCAAATTGTTAGCTCTATATATAAATGATACAACTCCTGCAGAAGAGATAGAGAGACTTGAATTGATGAAATATTCAAAAGAATATTATCGAGGTAAAGGAACTGGTAGACCAACCAAAAAAGACCGTAGAGATTTAGAAGAATTTGCAGATGAAAATGAATGAAAACAAAACATATTGGGAAACAAAATATAAAACCGGCGAAACTGGTTGGAATATTGGATCAATTTCAACACCTATAAAAGAATACATTGATCAGTTAACTAATAAAAATTTGAAAATATTAATTCCTGGATCAGGGAATGCATACGAAGCAGAATATCTTTTTGAAAATGGATTTTTAAATGTATATATTATGGATATTGCTAAAGATCCTCTTATAAATTTAAAAAAAAGAATACCACATTTTCCTGATAGCCAATTGTTAGAAGAAGATTTTTTCAATCATAAAGGATTATATGATTTAATTATTGAACAGACTTTTTTCTGTGCCATTAACCCGTCTTATCGCAATTTATATGCTCAAAAAATACATGAATTATTAAAAGAAAACGGACAACTTGTTGGCTTACTTTTTGATTTTCCTTTAACAGAAATTGGACCTCCTTTTGGTGGTTCTTATCAAGAATATTTGGATACTTTTACACCTTATTTTGATATAAAACTTCTTGAAAAAAGTTATAATTCAATTAAACCAAGAGCCAATCGCGAATTTTTTATACAATTTAAAAAGAAACAATTATGAAAAATATCATTTTAGATAATGAACAAATTAAGCAAAAAATTAAAAGAATTGCTTATCAAATTTATGAAATTAATTGTGATGAAAGTGAAATTGTAATTGCCGGAATTACGGGTAATGGATTTCAACTTGCATTGAGAATTAAAGAATCTTTAGAGATTATCTCTCCTTTAAAAATTATTTTATGTGAAGTAAAAATTGATAAAAAAAATCCGTTAAATCTCATCTCTACTTCTATTCATTTAGAATCAATGCAAAATTTATCTGTGGTTTTAGTTGATGATGTTTTAAGCACTGGAAAAACTTTAATTTATGGTGTTGCTCATTTTTTACAAGTACCACTAAAACAATTAAAAACGGCAGTTTTGATTAATAGGAATCATAAAAAGTATCCTGTTAAAGCTGATTTTAAAGGGCTCTCACTCTCTACAACATCACAAGAGCACATTAGTATAGAAATAATAAATGCAGCGTTTACAGCTTATTTAACTTAAAATAGATTCAATTTCAGCAGTTATCTCCTTAATTGTTTTTCCATCAGTAGAAACAACAAATTCACTTTGTTGGTAATATGGTGCTCTTTCAAAAAGATGTTTTCCTATAAATTCTAGTAAATCATCATCACTTATATGAGAAATTAGAGGTCTTTTGTGTTTATTAAGAAGTAATCTATTAACTAAAGTATTTATAGAAGTTTTTAAATAAATAGTTTTAGATTTTTTTTTCAATAAATCAATATTATTTCCAAAACATGGAGTTCCTCCACCCGTTGCTAAAATTGCAGGATTTACATCATTTAAAATTTCTTGTAAGTAAAGAGTTTCCTTTTTTCTAAAATATATTTCTCCTTTACTTTTAAAAATCTCAGTTACAGATAATTGTTCTTTCTCAGCAATATATTGATCTAAATCAATAAAAGGAATTTTTAATTTATGAGCCAAAGACTTACCTATACTAGATTTACCACTACCCATATAACCGATTAAAACAATTTGCATGCATTTCTATTTTATAATACAAATATGGACAAAAAAATATAATAAAACATTGTTACTTTCAATTTTGATAGTATATTTGCACTCGCAAAAGAAAAGGAAATTGACCGGTTAGCTCAGTCGGTAGAGCACAACACTTTTAATGTTGGGGTCCTGGGTTCGAG
>JAUYUF010000252.1 GCA_030694835.1 Flavobacteriaceae bacterium
ATTGATTTTATTACATTTGAAAGTAAATTATCCCAAGAAGAGTTAATGTTGGATGATGAAAAATTACAAAATAAAACCTATCAAATTCAAGGAAAATATATTATCAGTTCTGTAAAATCAGGAGTTGTTTTAATTCATCAACAATATGCACATGAACGCATTTTATATGAAGATCTATTTAAATCAACTTCCTTAAATGAGCATCCAATTCAACATTTATTATTTCCTTTAAAAGTTCATTTTGATGCTCTTGAAATAGAATTACTAAAATCTATTGCTGATGAAATTACTAGTTTAGGAATTGAAATTAAAGAATTTACTGAAGATTCTATTATAATTTCAGGAATCCCATCCTTAATAAAAGAAAATAAAATTATAGCTATTTTTGAAGAGTTAATTCATACATTTCAAAAAGATATTCCAATGAATAGTTTTAGCATTACTGATTTAATTATTAAAAGTATGCTTAACAATTTATGTATAAAATCAGGCACAAAACTTTCTGAAAAAGAACAAGAAGAATTAGTAAATAAATTATTTATTTGCAAAGAACCAAGTATTTCTCCGTTTGGCAAAAAAACATTTACAACGCTGACTGTGGAAGATTTTGATAATTATTTCAATTAAATTATGGGTAGAATCACAGATACTATTAAGCATTTAATCATCCTAAACGCCTTATTCTTTTTAGCCACTTTTGCTGTCGGGCCAATAGTTCAGGAGCAAATGGCTCTATATTTTCCTAAAAATGAAAACTTCGCTATTTGGCAATTTGTTTCACATATGTTTATGCATGGAAGTTTTATGCATATTTTATTTAATATGTACGGATTGTGGGCTTTTGGCTCGCCGTTAGAGCAAATGTGGGGTCGAAATAAATTTTTATTTTTCTATTTCTCTGCCGGAATTGGAGCAGGATTAATTTATACAGGAGTTAATTATTTTCAATTTCAGCAAATTTATCAAGATTTGATTGGACTTGGCTTAACGGATGTTGATATTCAGAGTATTTTAGAAACTGGAAAATACAATTCTGATATAATAACCTATATTTCTGCCGAAAAACTCAATAGTTTTTACAGTATTTTTCATGTACCCGCCGTAGGTGCATCTGGAGCTTTATATGGAGTTTTAGTCGCATTTGCTATGCTATTTCCAAATGCTGAATTGATGTTAATTTTTGTTCCTTATCCAATTAAAGCTAAATATTTTATTCCGGTTATTGTTGGTCTTGACTTATTTTCTGGAGTAACAGGATTCTCCATTTTTGGTGGCGGAATTGCTCACTTTGCACATGTTGGTGGCGCTATTATAGGATTTATAATTATGTGGTATTGGAAAAAAAATCAATTTAGACGTTGGGATTTATAATACATGGATAACTTCAATAGCATCCTTTTAAAGATTAAGAATAGTTCAATCATTGAGAAACTATTAATTTTAAATAGTATCTTTTTTCTGATAACACTATTTACAAAATCGCTTTTTATAAAATGGTTCGCTTTAAATACTGATTATAATTTACTATTTTTAAAACCATGGTCATTATTTACTTACGCATTTCTTCACAATAATTTTTTTCACTTATTTTCTAATCTTCTGATCTTGTATTATATAGGAGATTTATTTAAAACATTCTTTAACAATAAACAACTACTTTATTTATATTTTTACGGAGTATTTTCCTCCAGTATATTGTTTATAATTGTAGGTTATTTTATCAATTCAAACAGTACATTAGTTGGAGCATCTGGTGCTGTAACTGCTTTATTTGTTGCAGTTGCAACTAAGATTCCACATTATAAAATACGATTACTCTTATTTGGTGATGTGAAAATATGGGTATTAGCTTTCATTTGGGTAAGTTTGAGTTTACTGCAATTAACAACCAATAATTATGGTGGTGCTGTTGCTCATATCGGAGGTGCTTTAATAGGTTATTTTTATGTTTATTTTCAATTAAATACTATTGATTGGAGAAAATTTATTACTTTTTCATCTGATAAAAGTGCTAAAAAAAAGACTAATTTAAAAACCATCTACAGAAAAAACACAAAAATAAAGATTTCTACTACAGGAACAGATCAAGAAAAGCAATCAAAAATAGATGCTATTTTAGACAAAATTAGTAAATCTGGTTATGATTCATTAACTCAAGAAGAAAAATCGTTTTTATTTAAACAAGGAAAATAAATAGTAATTTAACAGCATGAAAAATCTGTCATTTGTAGATAAAGTATTATTTATCATCAATAATTTGATGGCTTTTTCACTTGTATTATCTTATTTTCTACCCTTTTTCTCTCCTGAAAAATATGCTAAAATAGCCATCATCAGTTTAGCAGTTCCTTTGTTAATTTTCATCAATGTTGCTTTTGCTTTATTTTGGATGATTAAATTTAAAAAACAATTTATCCTTTCTGTTTTTGTATTATTAATCGGATTTAAATATGTGAATTCCTTATATAAAATTTCTGATGAAGAAGTTAATATTGAAAATTCTGGGATAACGATAATGAATTATAATGTACGCATGTTTAATTTATACCAATGGATAGATGATAAGACTATTAATGCTAAAATTATTACATTTATCAATACGGAAAACCCTGATATTTTATGCCTTCAAGAATATCATGCTTCCGAAAAGAAAAACATTTCATATCCATTTAATTATATTAAAACAAATCAAGATAGATCTAAAATTGGTCAGGCTATTTTTTCCAAGTATAAAATCATTAATTCTGGTTCATTAAATTTCGAATTCAGTGGAAATAATGCCATTTTTGCTGATATAGTTATCAAAAAAGATACTGTAAGAGTATATAATATTCATTTAGAATCATTGAGAATAAATCCATTAAAGGAAAATTTTGGCGAAAAAGATTCTGATCATTTAAGACGCAGATTCGAAAAAGCTTTCAAAAAACAAGTAGCACAAACTAATTTAATTTTAGAACATCAAAACAAATCACCCTATAAAATAATTATTAGTGGCGATTTTAACAACACTCAATTCTCTTGGGTTTATAGAGAAATGAAAAAAGGAAAAAATGATGCTTTTGAAGAACATGGAAGTGGATTTGGAAAAACTTTTGACTACCCTTTTCCTTTAAGAATTGATTATTTATTAGTTGATGAATCTATAGAAATTGCTCAATTTAAAACGTATAATATTAAATATTCAGACCATTTTCCAATAATGGCAAGAATAGAACTTTAACGTTTCTTCACTTGTTTTAAATTCAGTAAATTAATGGGATTTAAACCCAATCCATTGACATTTTTTTGAGAAAATCGAAGTACTTCATCATAATATAAAGGAACAATGGGAGCTGAACTCATCATTAAACTATCCATTTTTTGATACAAAAGATTACGCTTTACATCATCGGTAATACTAAAAGATTTTTCATAGTATTGATCAAACAATTCATTTTTATAATGGAAATAATTAGGGCCATCCGGAGCAAAGTTTTTACTATAAAACAACGATAAATAATTTTCAGCATCGGGATAATCTGCAATCCAACTTCCTCTAAAAACAGCTAATTTTCCAGTAGCTTTTGCTTGTTTTAAAGTAGATGGTGGCATTACTTCCACTTTTAAATCAATGCCAATTTTCTGAACTTCTCTTTGGATATATTCACATAAATCAACATATTGACTGTTTGTTGAAATCGTAACAATTGGATTTAAATCTCCTGTTAACTTTTGGTATTCTTTTACTAATTTTTTAGCTTTCTCAATATCATAAGTATAGCCTATCACATTTTTTGATGAAGTTAAACCAATTGGAACTATTCCGTGTTTTGCAGAAATCCCAATTCCATTTCTCATAAACAACATCATTTTATCACGATCAAATCCGTAGTTGATAGCTTTTCGTAATAACAAATGAACAGGTTTTTTTCCATCAATTTCATTTAAGTAAAACCCTAAATATTCAGTATTCAAGTAAGAACTTTTATTCATATTAATTTGTGATTTGTATTTCGGATTTAATGTTCCGTCCTTTAATAATAATTCATCTTTATAAGAAGTGTCCAAACCTGAAATAAAATCTAAATTACCCTGTACAAATTGCATAAACTCACTTTGCTTATCTGGTAAAAAAGTAATAGCCACGGCTTCTAAATAGGGTAATGGAATATTCTTAGTATCCCTTTCATAATATAATGGATTCTTTCTGAAAACTAATTTGGTGTTTTCTACCCAAAGTTTAAACTGAAAAGGTCCTGTTCCAATAGGATTTGAACGAAAATCATTACCATAAAAATCAACAATTTCTTTTGGCACTACCGAACAATATTTCATCGTTAACAAGCCTAAAAAAGGCGGAAAACTTTCTTTTAAAGTAATTACAAAAGTAGAATCATTCTCAGCAGTATAATTCTGAACATTTTTCAACACCCAACCTCCAGGAGAAGTCACTTGTTCATCCTTCAACCTATTAAATGAATAAACAAAATCAGAAGCTTTTACAGTTCGAGTACTATCTTTTCCAAATTTGAAATGTTTATGAAAAAAAACATCTTTTCTGACGTGAAATTCGTACACTTTACCATCATCAGAAATAGTCCATGATTGAGCAATATCTGGCTGTACTTTTAAAGAATCATCTAATTGTACTAATCCTGAAAATATTTGATTAACTGCCCAAATATTAGATTGATTCTTTGCAAAAGCAGGATCTAAAGAGGAAATATTAGTATGCTCGTTATACCTAAAAACATTTGTTTTATCTTCTTTTTCAAGTGTAGAACAATTTGTTAACAAAGAAAGATAAAGTACTATAATTAAGTATTTAAGCACTTTAAATATTAATAATTTTTTGATGATTTCTTGATTCCTTTTTAAGCATTTTACGAACATAGAATTGAGGCGTTTGATTATCAAATGTAAATTATAAAAAAGTGTAACTTTGCAAGCTATAAATGTAATGGAATGAACGGACAAAAAAAAGTAGCATTTTATACCTTAGGTTGCAAACTCAATTTTTCTGAAACTTCTACAATTTCTAGAAATTTCAAAAAAGAAGGATTTGAACGCGTCAATTTTGAAGAAGTAGCAGATATTTATGTAATAAACACTTGTTCAGTAACTGATAATGCAGATAAACGTTTTAAAACCATCGTCAGAAATGCACTTAGAGTAAATGAAAAAGCTTTTATTGTTGCCATTGGATGTTATGCTCAATTACAACCTGAAGAACTCGCTGCCGTTGATGGTGTTGATCTAGTTTTAGGAACTTCAGAAAAATTTAAAATCACCAATTATATTAATGATTTAACTAAAAATGAAGTTAGTGAAATTCACTCGTGTGAAATTGAAGACGCTTATTTTTACGACAGCTCCTACTCTATTGGTGATAGAACCAGAGCGTTTTTAAAGGTACAAGATGGTTGTGATTATAAATGTACCTACTGCACAATACCATTAGCCAGGGGAATTTCTCGTAGCGATACTTTAGAGAATGTTCTAAAAAATGCAGCTGAAATAGCAGCTCAAAATATCAAAGAAATTGTTTTAACAGGTGTCAATATTGGTGATTATGGTAAAGGTGAATTAGGAAATAAGAAACATGAACACACTTTTTATGAATTAGTTAATGAATTGGATCAAGTTCCCGGAATTGAACGTATTAGAATTTCTTCTATTGAACCCAATTTATTAACAAATGAAACCATCGAATTTGTTTCAAAATCTCAAGCTTTTGTTCCACATTTTCACATTCCACTACAAAGTGGTAGCAATGAGTTATTAAAATTGATGAAAAGACGATATCCACGCGAAATATTTGCAAATCGAGTAGAAACTATTAAAAAGTTAATGCCAAATGCGTGTATTGGAGTAGATGTAATTGTTGGATTTCCAGGTGAAACAGATGAATTGTTTTTAGAAACTTACCAGTTTTTAAATGAACTCAATATTTCTTATCTTCATGTTTTTACCTATTCAGAAAGACCCAATACAGAAGCTGTAACCATGGAAGGTGTTGTTCCAAAAAACGTTCGACATAAACGCAGTAAAATGTTGCGAGGTCTCTCAGCTAAAAAACGTCGCGCTTTTTATGAAAGTCAGATTGGAAATACTGTTGAAGTCCTTTTTGAAAATGAAAATAAAGATGGATTTATATTCGGTTTTTCTGATAATTATGTTCGGGTTAAAACTGTTTTTGACGAGAATTTAATTAATACATTACACAGTGTAACATTGAAAGAAATTGATGAAGCTGGAGAAGTACTAATCGATTTCAGTACTTATACTGTTTGCTGATGGAAAAAATACACTTATATTTTGTTCCTGGATTAGCTGCAAGTTCTAAAATATTTGAGCACCTAACTTTTCCATCTCATTATGAAATTCATTATTTAGAATGGATAGACCCCATTAAAAATGAATCAATTGAATCTTATGCTAAACGATTGAGTGCATTAGTTCTACATCAAAATCCCGTGTTAATCGGTGTTTCTTTTGGTGGCATCATCGTTCAGGAAATGAAAAAATGTCTACAACCTCAGAAAACGATTATCGTTTCAAGCATAAAAACTAAATTTGAACATTCCTATTTGTCACGGTTAGCTAAATCTTCTAAAATATATCGATTATTTCCATTTTTGGTAAACCATGCGCTAGAATTTTCACTTCGATTGGTTTTTGGTAAAAGAGCAACGGAACGAATTGGTTTATACAATTTGTATCTTTCTAAAAGAGATTACAATTATTTACAATGGTCATTAAGTAATGTCTTAAATTGGAAACGTGAAAATGCAGATCCCGAAATTGTCCATATCCATGGAAATAAAGATGAAGTTTTTCCGATAAAATATATCAAAAATTGTATTATTGTAGAAAATGGTCGTCATATCATGATCTTAAATAAATCAAAAACAATCAGTCAATTAATTCAACAAAATATAGAATCTAATGAATATTGAAACAACACCGTTAAAAGATGTTTTACTACTAACACCAGCTGTTTTTAAAGACGATCGTGGTTATTTTTTTGAATCATTTAATGCTCAAAAAGTTGCTGATTTTATTAAATGTGAATTTGTGCAAGACAATGAATCATTATCGCAAAAAAACGTATTACGCGGATTACATTTTCAAATTCCTCCTTTTGCGCAAGACAAATTAGTTAGGGTAATTCAGGGAAGTGTTTTAGATGTGGCTGTAGATATACGAAAATCATCTCCAACCTATGGACAACACTTTTCAGTCGTTTTATCTGGAGATAATAAAAAACAATTATTTATTCCTGCTGGATTTGCTCACGGATTTGTAACATTAGAAGATAACACTATTTTTAGCTATAAATGTTCTAATTATTATGAAAAAAGTGCTGAACAAACAATACTTTGGAATGATTTTAGTTTAAATATAGCATGGAATTGTGATCAACCTATATTATCTGAAAAAGATTTAATAGGTGAAAATTTTTCAACTTTTGAAAGTCCGTTTAACTAAAAAACTTTTTATTATGAATTTACCAATCCGTTATTTTTCAATTTTAGCTATTCTTTTATTAAGTGGTTTATTCATCAATAGTGTTTCTAATAAACAAAATAATATAAACACAGCTGAATCCTATATTATAAAAGGTTTAAAAGTTCCACAAAATTTAAATTTTGCAGGTGAAAAAGCACCTATTCATTTGCCCGATATTTATGAGCGGTTTGATAAAGAGCTTCATATAATAACCTATTGGCAGTCAAATACTTTATTACAATTAAAACGTACTGAAAAATATTTTCCAATCATCGAACCTATTTTAAAACAATATGGCATTCCAGATGATTTTAAATATTTAGCTGTTGCAGAAAGCGGATTACAAAATGTGGTTTCACCTTCAGATGCACGAGGATTTTGGCAATTATTAAAAGGTACAGCCATAGAAAATGGTTTAGAAGTAAATGAAAATGTGGATGAGCGTTATGATGTTGAAAAATCTACACATGCTGCTTGTAAATATCTATTGAAATCGAAAGAAAAATTTGGAAGCTGGACTTTAGCGGCTGCTTCTTATAATGCAGGAAATACTGGAATTGGAAGAAGAGTTGAAGAACAGCAAGTAACTAATTATTATGATTTATTAGTAGTGGATGAAACGGCTCGTTATATTCCAAGGATTATAGTTTTTAAAGAGATTTTTTCCAATCCAGCAAAATATGGATTTCAATTAGAGTCTGATGATTTTTATCAACCTATCAAATTTAAAATAGTTGAAGTAGAAAATGAAATTCCTGATTTAATTCAATTTGCAATTGACAATAAAATCAATTACAAGTTATTAAGAATTTATAATCCTTGGCTTAGAGAAAATAATTTAAAGAATAAAAGTAACAAAAAGTACCTTATAAAAATACCTGTATAATCAATAAAATAAACTCATGAAAATGACAGTAACTTTAGTTTTAACCCTCGTTGTAATAGGCTTAATTGCCGGATTTTTAAGTGGCCTAATTGGTATTGGTGGAGGAATCATTATGGTTCCATTGTTTGTAATTCTTTTGGGATATTCTCAATATCAGGCACAAGGCATGAGTTTAGCAGTTATGTTACCACCTGTAACTTTTTTAGCAGTTTATAATTATTACCAAGCTGGAGCCATTGATTGGCGTTTTGCGATAATCGTTTCAGCAGTTTTTATAGTTGGCGGATTTATTGGTTCTAAAGTTGCTTTGAGTATTGACCAACAAATGCTTAGAAAAATATTTGGAGGAATATTATTATTAATAGCTGCGAAGTTAATTTTAGGAAAGTAAATTAGCTAAAAGACTTTTTAACTGCGTTAAATTCAACAATAATATTTGTTATAATTTCTTTGACTGGTTTTATTTCATGAATGATTCCAGCAATTTGACCTATTTCTAATTCACCTTCAACTAAATCACCTTCAAACATTCCTTTTTTAGATCGCCCTCTTCCTAACAATTCTTTAAGTTGTTCGGCTGTTGGACATTGTTGATATAAGGTATTTAATTGATGATAAAACTGATTTTTTATCAATCTAACAGGCGCTAATTCTTTTAAGGTCAATACCGTTTCACCTTCTTTGGTTTTTACAATTGCTGCTTTAAAATTTTGATGAGCAGATGATTCGCAACTTGCTGCAAACCGACTTCCTATTTGAACGCCATCTGCTCCTAAAACCATGGCTGCTAACATTCCTCTTCCTGTTGCAATTCCTCCAGCAGCAATTAACGGTATTGCTAATTGTTCTTTTACCATCGGAATTAAGGTGAAAGTGGTTGTTTCTTCACGACCGTTATGTCCGCCCGCTTCAAATCCTTCAGCTACCACTGCATCAACACCAGACTCTTGCGCTTTTAATGCAAATTTTACGCTACTTACCACATGAACTACTATTATTCCATTTCCCTTTAAAAAAGAGGTCCATATTTTCGGATTTCCTGCTGAAGTAAATACTATTTTCACCCCTTCCTCTACAATAATTTTCATTATTTCTTCGATGTTGGGATACAACATCGGCACATTCACTCCGAATGGTTTATCGGTTGCTTTTCTACATTTCTGGATATGTTCTCTTAATACATCAGGATACATGGAACCTGCACCAATTAATCCCAATCCGCCTGCATTACTCACAGCAGCCGCTAGTTTATACCCACTTACCCAAATCATTCCACCTTGAATAATGGGATATTGTATCTTAAAAAGTTCGGTAATTCTTGTTTTCATCAATTAAATTTTGGGATTCCATATCCATATTGGGATTGGAGAGTTGGATTGGTATATAAATTTGCTGATTCTTTTATCATTCGAATAATTTCACTGTTTTTCTTAGTAGAATTTTTTTGCCAATAACAAGCAATTACTCCAGCCATAATAGGTGAAGCAAAAGAAGTTCCACTAGATGGTGAAATTTGACCAACCGAATTAATTACAAAAGATTGTGATCCTTGTGCTAATACCTCTGGTTTTATTCTTCCATCGGAAGTGGGACCAAATGAACTAAAAGAAGCAATTACTTTAGAAGCATCAACTGCTCCAACACTTAATACAGACTTGGCATCTGCCGGTGCAGTGATATATTTCCAAGAATTTGCCCCTTCATTTCCAACAGCGTTAACTAGAATCATCCCCCTAGAAAAACCAATTTCTGCACCTCTTGATATAAAGGTTTTATTTCCGTTCATATCAGCATAAGTATAATCATATTTTGGATTATCAAATGTAGAATATCCGAGAGATGTATTAATAATATCTACCCCTAAACTATCTGCTTTTTCAGCAGCCTCTACCCATAAACTCTCTTCTAATGGAGATTCTGTTGGACCATCTTCTGTTATAAAAAGATAGAAGGATGCATCGGGAGCAGTACCTATAAATTGATTATCTATATAAGCTGCAATTGTTGATAAAACCGAAGTGCCATGTGAAACTCCAGTATAAAAATTATTGTTTCTTGTTACATAATTATAACCCCCTAATATTTTGTTATTATCTCTGAGTCTTTTAAATGCATTAAAAGTATCAACACCGGGGAAACCACCATCAATTACTGCAATAATAATCCCGTTACCAGTGAAATTTTGTTGATGTAAAACATCGCCCCCTAACATATTAATTTGAGTAAACCCATTTCCATAATTTAAATCTGTACTAATAGAGCCAAATTTATTTTCGGGATGATGACTTCTTTTGGAAGATGTAGCAATTCTTCCATTTAGATTTAAGGATTTATCAGCAAACTCAACTTTAGCAACAATTAATAATTGTTTTAACTTATTAATATTGGTTTTTGTTCCTTCTATATGCAAAGCATTTAACCACTTTGATTTAGCCATAATTTTAATTCCAATCGTATTTTTTATTTGATTATAATATATTTTTTCTATTGGCACATCGATTTCATCCAACGAAATATTTTGTTTCGTTCTACGCAGCAAAGAGCGTGGTGATAACATTAAACTTGGGTTGGCTAAAAATGTGTTTTTTGATGGCTTATCTTTAAAATAAACCCAAGCAATTTCAATTTGAGTATCTGTTGGATCGTTGTTCTGGTCAGGAATTTCAGGATTTTTATCTTTATCGCACGCAACTAATAACAACATCATTGTAAAGACAATGAATCTATATTTAAGGTATTGATAATCTTTTATTTTCATTTGGATTCAGTTCAGAAATCTGATTAACGAAAATACTATTTTAAAATGAATTTTGAATAGTTAATTATGAAATTACACCCGATCCAATGAGTTCGTCATCGATGTACCAAGCTACAAATTGACCTTCAGTAATGGCAGATTGCTTGTTTATAAATTCAATATATAAACCATCTTCTAGTTTATAAATTGTTGCATCACTCAATGCTTGACGATAGCGAATTCGGGCTTTTACAAGCATTGATTCGCCAACAGAAAGTGCTAAATCTTCTCTAATCCAATGAATTTCATCATTAGAAACTTTTAATGTGTCATTCAATAATCCTGGATGTGTAGCTCCTTCTCCAACATAAATGATGTTCTTTTTTACATCAGTGGCAATTACAAATAATGGCTCAATGGTAACTACTACATTTAATCCATTTCGCTGACCTATATTAAAGTAATGAGGACCATTATGTTTACCCATATTTTTCCCATCATTTAATTGATACTTTATTTTAGTGGCTTTATACTCTAATTCAGCTTCTTTATTTACAAATTTAGGCAAAGGTTGATGATACTTTTCAAAAGAATTGGGTATCTGAACAATTAATCCTTCTTTAGGTTTTAATTGTTGTTGCAGGAACTCTGGTAAACGAACCTTTCCTATAAAACATAAGCCTTGTGAATCTTTTTTTTCTGCAGTTATCAAATCTAACTCAGCAGCAATAGCGCGTACTTCTGGTTTTAATAATTCTCCAATAGGAAACAATGATTTAGCTAATTGTTCTTGAGAAAGCTGACAAAGAAAATAAGATTGATCTTTATTAGGGTCTTTTCCAGCCAATAACTTGTAAACAGTTTTCCCATTGATTTCTTCTACTGATTTTCTACAATAATGACCGGTTGCAACATAGTCGGCCCCTAATTCTAGTGCAATTTTAAGGAACACATCAAATTTGATTTCGCGATTACAAAGTACATCAGGATTAGGAGTTCTTCCTAATTCATATTCACGGAACATATAATCTACAATCTTTTCTTTGTATTGCTCACTTAAATCAACAACCTGAAATGGAATACCTAGTTTTTCTGCTACAAGCATTGCATCGTTACTATCTTCTAACCAAGGACATTCATCAGAAATTGTAACAGTAGTATCATGCCAATTTTTCATAAAAAGTCCAATTACTTCATAACCTTGTTGCTTTAACAAATATGCTGCTACACTGCTATCTACCCCGCCAGAAAGCCCTACAATTACCCTTTTCATATTACTAATTATATTGAATTTATGCTACTTTGCAAAGATACTGATATGATTTTAGATGTGATATAGTTTAAATTTTTAATGAAGATTTTTTATGTTTTGCAATTAATTACTTTTGAATAAGTAGATGCTTCAATAAATTGAAAACCCAACACTACTACAAATCCCATAACAAAAAAACTTCCTGCCCCTAATCCAAAAAATCCATATTCAGTAAACATATTTAAAGATTCCATATACTTAAATACTTTAAAAAGAAATGATTTTTATTAGTTCTATTTCATCAGTTGATTTAAAGAATTTCACTTTATCAATATTCATAGAAAATCATTTATTCAATACTTGAATTAATTGTAACCATTGGCTTATTATTTCTAGACCATTCACTCCATGAACCAACATATAGACTAGGAATTTCTAGACCAGCATAAGCCATAGCCAAAATAGTTTGACAAGCATTTACACCAGATCCACAATGCACAATCCCTTCTGTTGTTTTGATATTTCCAAATACATTTTTATAAAATACTTTTAAATCATCGGGTGATTTAAACAATCCGTTACTATCATTATTATTTGAAAAAGGAACATTTATAGCGTTTGGAATATGGCCTGCAATTAAATCAATTGGCTCTGATATTCCGTCATAACGATAACTATCCCTAACATCAATAATTAATTTTTTATGATCTACAGTAGCTTTTTCAACTTCTTGTAAACTTACTTTTGGCCATTTCCATTTAGTAACTTTGTAATTTGATATGTCTAACGGTTCTCCAGCCTTAGAACTTATAGGGATACCATTTCTAACAGCTTCTTGAAATCCACCATTTAGAACTTGAACTTTTTGGTGACCAATTGATTTTAACATCCACCAAAATCTGGCAGCTGCACTAGCTCCATTTACGTAATCATATAGTACTACATGACTTTTTTTTGTAATACCAAGATTATTTAAAGTGTTTTTAAATTGTTTAATAGTTGGCAATGGATGTCTGCCTCCTATAGATAAATCTTTTTTAATATTAGATAGTTCTAAGTCTAGATTAATAAACAATGCTTCTTTAATAAATCTTTGTTCATTTTTATCAAAATTTTTTGTGGTTACATCAACTATAACCAAATTTTTGACTTTCATTAATTTCAAAAGCTCTTTAGCAGAAATAATTGGAGAAATATTTTTATTCATTTTAAACAAATAAATGATTCTGTAATTGTCGCGCAATATACTGAATAAAAAGACTCTAATGCTCAATAGATTAAACTTATTAACATCAATTTTAGGGAATTTTTAGTGATAAACTTAAACACTAATTCAATATTAATTCTAATATTTTTAAGAATGAAATTTTTTGATTTTATTGTTTTTTATTGGGAT
>JAUYUF010000259.1 GCA_030694835.1 Flavobacteriaceae bacterium
TAAATTGTTTATGAGTTAGGTAATGGATCACCAACTTTTAAATCACAACGATGGTAAGGTTGTCCATGTGCCGGATTAGTAGCTGGTTTTACTCCAGTATTATTGTTTGGAGTTTGAGAAGTATTAGTATTGTTAGTAGGAGTTTGTGGTGTTGAATTTAATAGTGAACTCGGGGTAGGGAGCGAATTTAATGGAGCACCTACTGCAATATCGCAACGATGATTTGGTTGTCCATGTGCTGGATTTAATGCAACAACTTCTTTTTCAGTATCTGTCTTTACTGGTTGTAAGGAGTTAGTATAATTTATCGATTGAGTTTCAGTAACTGAAGATTTTTCAGTTGTAGTAACTTCTTTTTTACAAGAAAATAATAATATAGAAGAAACCAAAAGTAATCCTAGAAATGATGATGTTTTCATATTAAAAATAATTTTAAGTAAATCAAATATACAATATTTGAAATTACTAATACCTAATAATAAAGAAAGGTGAATCTTACTCATCTTTCTTTATATCATTCCAAACATTTTCTATTAATGGAAATTCGAATCCTTTTTGGATTAAGTAATCAACCACTTTTTTTTTATGTTTCCAAGAATCATTTTCTCTGATTAAATTTGATTTTTTTTCAATTTCCTTTAAAAGAATTGCTAAATAATCATCTTCATCAATTTCTTTTAATCCTGATATGATATTGTATTGAGATATATTTCTTAGTTGTAATTCTGCTTTTATTTTATTTCTTCCCCAATGTTTGATGTTAAATTTTCCGCGGGAAAAACTTTTAGCAAAGCGTTCTTCATTTAAATAATTATGTGCCATTAAATGCAAAATGATTCGTTCTTTAGCTTCTTTAATCATTCCGTATTCAAATAACTTTTGCTCCACTTCAGCATGACATCTTTCTTGATAACTGCAATATCGTTCCAAGAGCAATAGCGCCTCATCAACAGTATATGATTTTGAATTTCTCAATTTTTGAAATTAGGTTAACTTCATTTTTAATTTCATTTTTCCTAGTAAATAATACATTACCGGTACTATAATTAAAGTTAAGAAAGTAGCAAAAGTTAAACCGAAAATAATGGTCCATGACATGGGTCCCCAAAAAGCAACGTTTTCTCCACCGATATAAAATTGTGGGTCAAATTCTGTAAACAAGGTCATAAAATTAATATTGATTCCTAGAGCTAATGGAATTAATCCTAAAACAGTAGTTATGGCAGTCAATAAAACCGGGCGCAACCTTGTTTTTCCGCCTTCAACTATACTTTCATAAACTATATTAATAGGTGTTAGATCATCATCTTGAATATTATTTTCAATCCGTTTTCTCAATATAACTAGGTTGGTATAATCAATTAAAACAATGGCGTTGTTAACAACAATTCCAGCTAATGAAATAATACCAATCATGGTCATAATAATGATAAAATCCATCCTAAAAATAATTAATCCTAATAGTACTCCAATTAAACTTAACATTACCGAAATAGAAATAATAATAGGAGTAGAGGTTGAATTAAATTGCCCGACTAAAATTAAGAAAATCAAAAATAATGCAATCATTAAAGCTTTGCTCAAGAAAGACATTTCTTCAGCTTGTTTTTCTTGTTCTCCTGTAAATGAAACCGTTACTTGATCTGGTAAATCTAGACGTTCCATTGTATGTTTAATGTTATTATTGACTTCTGTAGGGTTATATCCTTCTAAAACATTAGATGAAATAGTAATAACCCTTTTTAAATCTTTTCTTTTTACAGCACTGAAAGTAGTTGATGATTCTATTTGAGCTAAAGATGAAATAGGAACTTGAACAATTTTACCATTAGATTGATTTCTAAAAGTAATTTTTTGATCCATTAAAGCGGTTCTATTATAGCGATAATCATCATTTAATCGAATATTGATTGGATAATCATCTTCTCCTTCTTTATAAGTTGATACTTCTTTTCCAAATAAAGCAGTTCTCATAACATCACCAATTTGTCCTGTAGAAATATTTAAACTTCTTGCTTTTTGACGGTCAATGATAATAGGTAACTCTGGTTTTCCTTGTTCTACGTCCAATTTTAATTCTTCAATTCCAGCAATATGTGTATCATTTAAAAAGGTTTTTATTTTCTCAGCAGATTGTATTAGTAAATCAAAATCTTCCCCCGCAACTTCTATGTTAATGGCAGCCCCAGTTGGTGGACCATCCTGTGGTTTATCAACGGTTATATGTACACCAGGATAATCTTGAAGTAAATTCCTAATATCGACCAATATATCGTTAGTTTCAATTCCTCTTCGGTCTTGAAATTTGACAAAATCTACTGTAATTCTAGCTTTGTGAGGTGTGTTTCCAGAAATCTCTCCTCTATTTGGATCTGAAGTTCCTTCGCCAACTTGACCAATAACCGATTTTACCAAAAAATTATTACCACCATCTTCGTACTTTTTTAAATAATTCTGAACACGATTTTCAATATCGATTGAAAGTAAATTGGTAGTTTCTATATCAGTTCCAATAGGATATTCTACATAAATATAAGCTTGTCTTGGAGATGTTTCTGGAAAGAATAATACTTTTGGAGGAAATAATCCGAAAAGAATAATACTTAAAACCAACAAACCAATTGTGCCAAAGAAGAATTTTTTAGCATTGTTTTCTTTTAATGCAAATTTTAAATTAAGTTCATAAAGTGATTCTAATTTTGGTAAAAATTTATACTGAAACCACTCTGTTGCTGGAGATAATATTCTATTATTAATGATTCTGATCAATCCATAAAGAGCAATTAGCAATCCAACAGCAATTAATAATTTTATTTTAATAGAAACTCCTATAATTACAAGTATAATGCCAACAACAATTGTTATAAGACTTGACCTTAAAAGCTTCTTAAAATTAATTTCATCTTCTTTAATTTTCATATAAACTGATGTCAAAACCGGATTGATGAATAGTGCTACAAATAAAGAAGATCCCAAAACGATAATCAGAGTAATAGGAAGGTATTTCATAAACTCTCCCATCATTCCTGGCCATACTGCTAAAGGTAAAAAAGCGGCTAAAGTTGTTGCGGTTGATGCGATTATTGGCATTGCTACTTCTCCGACACCATATTTAGCAGCATCTATTTTAGAGTAACCTTCATCCATTAATCGATAAATATTTTCAACTACAACAATTCCGTTATCTACTAACATTCCTAATGCTAAAACTAAGGCGAATAGCACCATCATATTAAGTGTTACTCCCATTGAATTCAATACAATGAAAGAAAGCAACATGGAAAGCGGAATGGCAACTCCAACAAAAAGTGCATTTCGCAATCCTAAGAAAAATAATAAAACTAAAACTACTAGAATTACCCCTAAAACAATTGAGTTTTCCAAATCGGCAACCTGTGTTTTGGTATCAATAGACATATCATTCGTTTTAGAAATGAATAAGTTTTTAGGAAAAACTTTTGCTTTTGCATGATTAATAATTACATCAATTTTTTCAGATGCATTGATCAAATTTTCTCCACCTCGTTTTTTAACATCTAACATCACTACAGATTTCGAAAACTCTCGAGCATAACTTACTTTTTCTTGCTCTTTAAAAGAAATAGTGGCGATATCACGTAAATAAACAATATTGTTATTTTCTTGTTTAACAATAATATTATTGATGTCATTTACAGATGAAAATTCTCCAATAATTCTTAAATTTTTACGAATTCCGTTTTCCAAAATATCGCCACCAGAAATGGTCATGTTTTCATATTGAATAGCTGAAGCAATATCATCAAAACTGATTTTAGACAATTCCATTTTGTATAAATCAACACTAATTTCCACTTCCTTATCTTGAACTCCACGGATATCAACATTGGTAATTTCTGGTAATTCTTCAATTTTATCTTCCAAATACTCTGCGTATTCTTTTAATTTTTCTAAAGGATAATCACCTGAAAGATTGATATTCATGATGGGTGCTATTTCAGCAAAATTCAACTCTTGTACATGTGGATCAGCAGGTAAATCTTTAGGAAAATCTTTATCAGACATGGCAGCATCAACCTTATCTTTCACTTTTCTAAGCGCCTCAGTTGGTGTAATGCTAAAATCAAATTCAATCTGAATTGTTGAAAATCCTTCAGTAGAAGTAGATTTTATTACATCTATACCAGAAATACCGTTAATTTCTTTTTCTAGCGGTCGAGTAACTAGTTTTTCAATATCTAAGGCAGAGTTTCCAGGATATACTGTTGTAACAAAAATTTGTGGAACTACAATTTCGGGAAATGCTTCACGAGGCATACTTATATATGAAATTATTCCAGCAATAAATATGATAAACATCGTTACAAAAACAGTCATTTTGTTATAAACTGCCCAAGTAGAAAGGCTGAATTCTTTATTAATTCGATTCATTTCTTGATGGTTTTATTCTGATTTGATAGATATTAAATTACCTTCATTTACAGTTCTTGAACCTTTGTCAATCACTAATTCATTTTCTTGTAATTCATCCCCAATTAATACTTCGTTATTATAGGTAGAGCGCACAGTAACAATTTTTTTAATAACGGTTGTTTTGTTGTTTTCAGTAACTGCAACATATACATAATTTTTTCCTTCTTTATCTTTTTGGATAACTTGAAGCGGTAAAACAATTCCATCACTTTCAAAATTATTGATGTTTATATTTGCAAATAGGTTAGGTTTTAATGCTTTTTCGTTACTTGGTAAATCAATTCTAACTTTAAAACTTCTGTTTTCTGGATTGATAAAGTTTCCGACCGTTGTGATTTTTGAAGTCATTTCTTTATTAATAGATGAAAAAATAATTTGAACTGGAGTTCCCTTTTTAACATCTACTAAATGTGATTCAGTAACATCAGCCTCTAAATAAAGAGAATTAAGATTAACTAATCTAATGATTGGATATTGAGAACTTGCCAATTCACCAATTTTTGGAAATATATAATCTATAACACCGTCAAAAGGTGCAGTAATTCTCATTTTTTGAGCTTGAACTTGTAATGATTTAATCGATTTCTCAAGACTTTCTTTTTGATTTTTTGCTTGTAAAAATTGCATTTCAGAACCAATTTGTTGTTTCCATAGTCGTTCCTGACGTTCAAATGCTGTAGTAGCTAACTCTAATCGAGTTTTAAGTTCATCAATTGAAGTGTTTACCGTGCTAGCATCAAGCTGAATTAATACTTGACCTTTTGAAACATGTTGTCCTTCTTTTACAAAAATGTGAGTAATTATTCCACTCATTTCAGGTCTTATTTCAACATTTTTTTCAGCCTTAACACTTCCATAAACTTCAATAAAATGTTTGAAATTCTTGGATGTGGCTTTTATTACGGTAACTATTTGATAATCTTGATTTTCGGTTTGTGTACTTAATTGTTCGTCTACTAACTTTAATTCAGCAGTTAAACTATCTAATTGTTTTGTTATTTGTTCTTTTTTATCCTTAAGATTTTCTGATGAAGTATTCGATTTTTTATCAGTAGAATTACATGACCACATTAGAGTGACTATGATAATTAAGATTCCTAGATTTCTCATATTATAATTTATTTAAGGCTGTTTCTAAAGCAGCTTTTGTGGTGATTATTTCGAAAATTGATTGTAAATAATTTTGTTGAGAATTGTATAATTGATTTTGAGCATTGGTTAAATCGAAGCTTGTACTAATACCTTCTAAAAATTTAATGGTTTCTTTATGTTCAATTCGTTCAGCTAATTGTAAATTTTCTTTAGATGTATTATATTGATCAATTGAGAATTGATAATCGCTAACCGCTTTTTGATGTGCTAATTTTAACTCTTCACTTTTTTCTTCTAGCTGACGACTTGCTTTCTCTAAATTGATTTTGGCTTGTTGTGTTTGGGCGCTTCTTTTTAAACTGCTAAAAAGAGGAATGTTGACAGATACACCTAAAAGTGATGATTCAAACCATTTTTGTTCAGTTCTAAAGAATTTAAATTGATCATTATCTGCCGTTTGTTTATAATTTAGAAAAGCTGAAATAGTTGGTAAAGCTCTACTTTTTTCTAATTTAACCATCAACTCATTGGCGTGTTTGTTGTTAAAAGCAATTTGATAATCTATATGATTTTCGGTATCAAATGGATTTGTAAATAAATCTAATTGAATGTTTTGAAGTAGTAAGGTTTCAAAATTATCAGTTAAAGTTACCTGTGACTCAATATTAATACCTAAGGTAAAATTTAGCATTTTATAAGCTAAATCTCTCATCCTCTTTGTTTTATTTAATTGAATATTTATAGTTGATAAAGTTATTTGCAATTGTTCTAATTGTTGAGATTCTATCAAACCATTTTCTAAAAGTGCTTTAGTTTGTTGATAGTTTTTTAGTAATAAATCTCTGTTTTTGGTTAGAATCCTATTACTTTCTTCTGCCATTAACACATTTGAATAAGCATTAATTGTTGCAACTTTAATGCTAATTTCAGTTTTAATTTGAGCACTTTCACTAATTTTTAAATAGGTTTTAGCAGATTGTAATCCTACCAAATAAGAACCATCAAATATTAATTGATTTAGGGTTGCAGAACCTATTAAGTTTTGCTTAGTTCCAAAAGAAATTTCCGCAAACTCACCTTCATTGCCTCCAAAAAACTCTGCTGGAATTAGCGCAATGGGCTGTTTTAAATAGTTCTGATAATCAAC
>JAUYUF010000266.1 GCA_030694835.1 Flavobacteriaceae bacterium
TATTGGGACCTAATAAGGTGCCTCCAGCTTCATTTATTAATTTAACAATTTCATGTTCTAATTGCGCTCCTTCTTCATCTTTTTCACTAAATCCAGCTGAGAATATGATAAATCCTTTAGTATTTTTTTGTTGCGTTAAAATACGAACTGTTTCAACACAAAATTTAGCAGCAATTGCGATAATTGCAACATCAACATTGGGTAATTGAGCAACATCAGTAAAACTTTGAATTCCCTGAACAATTTCTTGTTTCGGATTTACAACAAAAAGTTTTCCGCCAAAATGATGATCGATTAAATTTTTTAAAACGCGTCCACCTGGACTTTGAATATTGTCCGAACCACCAACAATTACAATACTTTCGGGCTTAAGAAATTTTGGATGTAGCATATTGTTGATTATTTTATAACTGCGGATGCCAGTTCTTTTCCTTTTTTAAATGCTTCAATATTGATGTTTACAACGCGTTCACCTTTGCGTTGAAATAAATCGGTAATTGCTTTTAGCAAGCCAGCTTCATCAATTGGAAGCAGGGAAGAAGCAGCGCCTAACATCACCACATTGGCAGCTTTTGAAGTTCCAATATTTTTGGCTTCTTCGGTTGCGTTGATAATTATGTGATTTGGAAATGTTTTAATCTTATTAAACAATTCTTCCATTTCAGGATAATTTGGGATATTTACAAATGGTTCGGCGTCAGTTATCAACCAGCCATCTTCTTTTAAATATGGCAAATATCTTAGTAATTCCATTGGTTCTACAGAAATAATCATATCTGCTTTTCCAAGCGGAATTAAATCAGAAAAAACCTCTTTATCAGAAATTCTCACATGCGATTGTACAGCTCCGCCTCGTTGACTCATTCCGTGAACTTCAGATTGTTTTATATATAAATTGTTATTAAATGCAGCCATATCTAATATGGTTGAGATGGTCAAAATTCCTTGTCCGCCAACTCCTGCAATAATGATATTTGTTTTCATGTATGTTTTATTAAAAGATTAAAAGATTAAAAGATTAAAAGATTAAAAGATTTTATTATTAGACATTATCCTGCGAAATTTGTAAATAGAAAAATCATTAATTATTTTTTATTTTTCATTATTAATTTTTCATTATCAATTGTCAATTTACTTTTGCCTAATACCTAATACCTAATACCTAATACCTAATGCCTATTTCCTATTGATTAACTCAAAGTATTTAATTGCTTAATAATTTCTTTACGTTCTTTAGGTAATTGTACACATGCTCGTTGTGCAATAATTACTGAAACGCCTTTATAATTCATCTCATCACGTAGAAGAATTACATTATCTTCATGATTTTTACTCAAAGGAACAATCACTTTTAAATGTTCTGGTTCTACACCAATTCCTAAACAGATGTCTTTTAATCTTCCTAATGCAGCAGAGTCTTGGGCTCCAGTCATTGCTGATGCTGAATTATCAGAAATAATAACTGTAATTGGAGATTTTTCATAAACGGCATCCAATAAACCCGTCATTCCAGAATGCGTAAAAGTGGAATCACCAATAATTGCGATAGCTGGAAAAACACCTGCGTCAGCTGCTCCTTTTGCCATTGTTATAGATGCTCCCATGTCTATTGCTGTATTGATAATATTATGTGGAGGTAAAACACCTAAAGTATAACATCCTATATCAGCAAAAACTTGTTTGTCGCCAATCTCAGGAATAAGTGTTTTTAGCGCATTAAATACATCGCCGTGTCCACATCCAACACATAATTGCGGAGGTCTATTTGCTACTATTGAAGGAATGTCTTTTGGAACATTTTCTTTAATTCCCAATGATTTTGCTACAATGTTTGGATTTAATTCTCCTGTTCTATTAACGTGTCCGGATAATCGACCGATTACTTTTGGATTTTCTTGGAAATAATCTCCAATCATTTCTTCCACTAACGGATACCCTTCTTCCAACACTAAAATTTTATCGCAGGTTTTAAATAATTCTTTTACTTTTTTTCTAGGTAATGGATATTGAGTTACTTTTAAAATGGAGTAAGGAC
>JAUYUF010000276.1 GCA_030694835.1 Flavobacteriaceae bacterium
GATTGGAATCAGTTTTGTATTGTTAGGCTCTCATTGGTGGATAATGAAAAAGTATAAAGATTGATTTTATATCAAAAAATCACTACTGACGATTCGAATAGCTTTAAGAGCTTAGGAATAAAAAAATTACAATAATTGACAAAAAAATAAACCCTATCAAGAAATTGATAGGGTTTCGTCTCTAATTAAAAAATGATGATATTAAACATTCGTATTTTCAACAGTTAATTCCTGTTTTTGAGTAGCTAAAGAAACCACATAAATCACAATCACTGAAATGGTGAACGAAATAATAGCTGGATTTTCCAATTTATGAATTGCATCGGCTGAGTCAAATCCGTAACGATCCCACATAGTTGGTGAGGTTAAAATAATAGCCAAGGCAGAAATAATCCCTGCAATGATAGAAGCAATAATTCCTTTTGCGGTGGTTTTACTCCAGAAAAGGATGAATAAAATAGCCGGTAAATTGGCTGAAGCGGCAACAGCAAAAGCCCATCCTACCAAGAAAGAAACATTCATTCCTTTAAAGGAAATTCCCAATCCTATGGCTAGAATTCCAACTGCAAAGGCAGCAATTTTTCCTGCTTTTACTTTTTGTTCATCCGAAGGATTACGCTGCATGTAATTATCATACAAATCATGTGCAATTGCACCTGATGATGCGATAATTAATCCGGCAACGGTCCCTAAAATCGTAGAAAAAGCGACCGCAGAAATAATGGAAAATATTCCAACTCCAAATGCTTTGGCTAATAATGGAGCAGACATATTACTACTTTCAACGTCAAAAACACCATTTACTGCTGCGCCAAGTCCCATGAAAAGTGTTAAAATATAAAAAGTACCGATAGCGGCTATCGCCAAAATGGTAGATTTACGTGCATCGCGCTGACTTGGAACGGTGTAATATCGAATTAAAATGTGCGGTAAGGCAGCAGTTCCTAAGAACAGTGCCAACATCAATGAAATAAAATCAATTTTATCCCACAGGGTCGATCCTTTTCCAATTTTGTATTTCAAACCGGGCAACATAAAATCTTTCCCTGAAGTATGATTTTGATAATAAACAGAAACTTTTTTGCCGTTATCTTTAAATTTTAATTCAGATAACCGAACGATTTCTCCGTTTTCAATAGTTGATAAAAATTTAAGCGGTCCAACAGGTCCAGTTTTTTCTACTTCTTGTCCGTCCACAATTATTTTACTCATGTGACCTACTTGGTAAAATTTCCCATTTTCTTTGAATTCGCCATTGTAAAGTAAATCACCTTTTTCAGCCTCAGCAATCGAGAGCATTTCACTAACTTTAAAAGCACCCTCTTTTTCAACTACATTAAACCAACGTTCAACACCCTCTTTTTCTAATTTTACAACTTCAATTCCTTTAACTGTTTGTTGGTCTTTTACTTGATAACCATCAACGGCAATTACTTTTCCGTCAGATACTTGAGCATCAAAAAGCATGTATTCTTTGAATTTCATATCGCCAATAGATGGTTTTAAATTTAAACCATTGTTGAAAACGTAAATAGTAAGTATAGTTGAAAAAACAATTAATAGTCCACCTTTGATAAACTGAACGTAAGTTGTTGAAGTCATTCCGGCAGTTGCCACAATAAAAATTACGATAATTCCGACCAAAACTACCCCAACCCAATGTGGAAGTCCGAGTAATGGTGTCACCAAATCACCGGCACCCACCATTTGCGGAATTAAATAAAATATGGAAATCACCAAGGTACTGATAGCGGCAGCTAAAGTGATTCCTCTGCTGTTGAATTTTGAATTTAAAGCATCGGTAAAAGTATATTTTCCGAGCCGTTTCATGGGTTCTGCCACTAAAAACAGGGCTACAATCCATCCGGCTAAAAATCCGATAGAATATAAAAATCCGTCAAAGCCAACCATGGCTATCATCCCGCAAATTCCTAAAAAGGAAGCGGCACTAAGATAATCGCCGGCAAAAGCAACGCCATTAACAGCCCAGTGAATTTGACCACCGGCTGCATAATAACTACTGGCCGACTTGGTTTTACGCGCAAAATAAAATGAAAGTCCGATTACAAATGTTACAAAAAACAAGAAAAAGGCTATAGCTATGTATGAAACTCCGTATATCATGCTTTCTCTTCTTTATTGAGTTGATCTTCGTAACGCGTACAAATTGCGTTGTAAATTAAACCGAGAACAACGGCAAAAACAATGAGTCCGATTCCGTAAACGATGGCTAAATTCTGTCCAAAAACTTTGATACTCAGCAATTCATAATTGAAAACGCCGATGGCTACAAAGCCGGCGTAAAAAATAAAATAGAGAAAGAAAAACCAAACACCTAATCTGGCTTTCTTTTTTGAGGCAAGGTCCACACCAAGCTCTACCGCGGGTCCGTGATGCATAATTTATGAAGGATTAATTATTATTAATTTTAATTGTTTTTAAACTAATGAAAAACAGTTGTAAAATTATTCCATTTAAAGTATTTAAAACATGACTTTTTAACATGTTTTACTAAATTGATGAACTAAATCTTAAAAACTATAAATTACTGAAAATAACAAACGTAAATTTGCAACATCATTAATGTTAGCATTTGGATATACAGAAGATTTATCTTGAACTTCGCCAAAACTATTTCTAGTATTTCCATATCCAGCAACCGTGTATTCTGTTTCAAAAGCAAATTTTATCTTCTTTTCGGTATAAACGGCTCGTGGCGAAATCCGAAAAACATAGTCAATATTTGAACCTCTTGAAAAATATGATTTTGATGATTGCGGATTGTAAATTTCATCCTCAGCACCTAAGTTTTTTGTATAACCACCAAATAAACCGTATTGCATTTTAGATTTTCCTTTGGTCATTAATTCCGTCCAAAATGACATATTGTTAATGGTTGTATAGGTTCTATAATCGTAGCTGATTAAATCATTTATATTGGATGGTTTTTTTAAAGCATATCCTCCCAACATCATGGCATCAAACATATTGGCACCGTAAACGCCTTCTATTTTCAACGTTAATTTTTCGTTGTCATATCGAGCATAAGCCATGGCAGTCAACCCTTTAACTCTTCCATTTTCTACATAACTACTATCTGTTTTTAAGCGTGGTAAAAGTTCTTTGTAGCCAAGTCCGCCACCCACTAATAATTTTTTAAAGCGATAACTGGTTTGAAGTTGCATATCAGGAATTGATGCATTTCTCAGCGAAGCGCTTCCACCGAAACTAGCAAAATCGCGTTGCGATAATAAGGCGCCACTCACACTAAAATTTCCTTCTTTATGGGTTAATTTCACTTGCGGATTTCTAGAAAACACGGTAAAAGGAACTCCGGTATTAAATGAAATAACTTCGGGAAAACACTCGGTAATAAACATCGGATGCCAAGTTTGACCAAAAAGTAATTCGGTTTTTTTCCAATTTAATTTGGTGATGGCATGCCGCAATCGAAATCCGTTGATATCGCCATCGCTATGACCAAAAAATTCACCTTCAATCATTCCTGATGATTTTGCGCCCAAAACTTCAGGACCCGTTATCATTCCGGTTAACCTTGTTTGGACAGCAAGCATGTTTAAACTTGAAGCGGCATTGATATCTTTTCCTGTTTTATCGATTAATTTATTTTCAGGATACAATAAAAAATGCCCCTCCCGGGCGGTAACAGTTTGACGGGTATCAAAGAAATAATCTGCTTTAACAAATCCTTTCCATTGAATTCCAAAATCTTGCGAAAAAGTGACAAAAGTTGACTGTAAAGCCCACCATAAAAGTATATATTTTTTCATTTTAATAGTTAGTTGATGATTAAAAAATAACAGCAAAATTAAGGATTAAATCAATAAATAATCTAAGAATTACCGATTATTCTTTTTATGAAATACTAATGAATCTTATTTTATTAAATCGATAAAATGAAAAATGTTGAAGGGTAGAAAATTAAAAGTGACGATTTTTGAAGAAAACAAAAAAGCAGGTGTATGAACTTAACGGATAAGATATTCCATACGCTCTATTTTTTATAACTTTTTATTTGTTGTTTTGTAAGGATTATTTTATTCTTGATTTCAAAACATTTTCAATTTCCTTTAATTTAAATCCTTTTGCTTTTAATAAAATTAAAAAGTGATAGAGCAAATCTGCTGCTTCGTTTTTAAATAAATTGGCATCATTATCTTTGGCTTCAATAATTAATTCTATGGCTTCTTCGCCAACTTTTTGAGCAACTTTGTTGATGCCACTTTTAAAGAGTTTATTGGTATAAGAAGCTTCTGCATTATTATCTATTCTGTCAGCAATAGTTTGTTCCAGCTCATACAAAAAACCTTTTGAGGTTTCTTCTTTAAAACAAGAAGTTGAACCTGTGTGGCAAGTTGGACCTTTGGGAATAGCTTTAATTAAAACAGTATCATTGTCACAATCCATTTGTAAATCTTTAACAATTAAAAAGTTACCAGATTCTTCCCCTTTGGTCCAAAGTCTGTTTTTACTTCTGCTAAAGAAAGTTACTTTGCCTTCTTTTATTGTTTTTTCGTAAGCTTCTTTGTTCATGTAACCCAGCATTAAAACTTGTAAGGTTAATTCATGTTGAATAATAACCGGAACTAATCCGTTTCCTTTTGTAAAATCTATTTGCATCTTATTGAAATTTTTGCTGTTTTTAAATATTTTTTTAAATCGGGTATTGATAACTCTCCAAAGTGAAATATACTTGCCGCCAAACCACCTGTAGCTGTTGTTCTTTCAAATACTTCTTTAAAGTGATCTTTTGTACCGGCACCGCCAGAGGCAATTATGGGAATGTTGACTGCTTTACTCACTTTATTTGTAATATCGATGGCAAAACCAGTTTTGGTGCCATCATTATTCATAGAGGTAAGCAGTATTTCTCCGGCACCCAGTTGCTCCACTTTTTTTGCCCATTCAACTGTTTTTAATGAAGTCGGGGTTCTGCCTCCGTTCACAAAAACTTTCCATTCGTTATTTTCAAATTTAGTATCTATGGCAACAACTACACACTGACTCCCAAACTGATTTGCAATTTTGGTAATTAAGGCCGGGTTTTTAACTGCCGATGAATTAATGCTCACTTTATCTGCACCTGCTTTAATGAGATTGGATACATCTTCAATAGAATTGATTCCCCCTCCTACCGTAAAAGGTATATTTATTTCCAAAGCAATTTGTTTGACTAATTCAATGAGTGTTTTTCTATTCTCAATGGTAGCTGTTATATCCAGAAACACCAATTCATCAGCTCCTTGCTCAACATATTTTTTAGCCAATTCAACAGGATCTCCGGCATCACGCAATTCAACAAAATTGATTCCCTTAACTGTCCGACCGTCTTTAATGTCTAAGCATGGTATTATTCTCTTTTTTAACATAGCTTTTGCAGTTCTTTTAAAGTAATGTTTCCTTCATAAATGGCTTTTCCAATGATGGCTCCTTCACAGCCAATCTCTTTTAGTTGTTCTAAATCTTTAATTGAAGAAACTCCTCCGCTTGCTATTAAATTTACTTTTGATTGAGATAAAATATCGGCATATAACTCGTTTGAAGATCCTTGTAACATCCCGTCTTTAGCTATATCGGTACAGATAACCTGCTGAATGCCTTTCGCTTCATAATTCTTTATAAAATCAATTACATCCAGTTCAGAGTTTTCTAACCAGGCATGAGTCGCAATTTTTCTATTAAGGCAATCTGCTCCCAATATTATTTTATTGGAACCATATTTAGTTAACCATTTTAAAAATAGTTGAGGGTTATTTACGGCAATACTTCCTCCGGTTATTTGATAGGCACCACAATCAAAGGCAATTGCTACATCTTCATCCGATTTTAATCCTCCTCCAAAATCAATTTTTAAATTCGTTTTAGAAGAAATTAAATCCAATACTTGATAATTAACGATGTGTTTTGATTTTGCACCATCTAAATCCACCAAGTGTACATATTGTATTCCATTCGCTTCAAATACTTTAGCGACCTCCAAAGGGTTTTCATTGTACACTTTTTTGGTGTTGTAATCTCCTTTTGACAATCTGACACATTTACCGTCTATGATATCTATTGCGGGTATTAATCTCATAATTCTAAAAAATTTAATAGGATTTGCTCACCGATATCTGCTGATTTTTCAGGATGAAATTGGGTGGCATAAAAGTTATCTTTTTGCATAGCTGCACTAAACGGCTGTATGTAATCACAAACAGCGGTAGTCTGTTCGATGATTTCTGCATAATAGCTGTGGACATAATAAACATCGTTGTCTGTTTTGATGTTTTTAAATAAACATCCACTAATGCTTGAGAAATTATTCCAACCCATATGTGGGACTATAGCTGTTGGAGGAAATATTTTTACCTTGGAATTAAAAATTCCCAAACATTTGGTATCACTTTCTTCTGTAGTTTCACACATTAACTGCAATCCTAAACAGATACCCAGCATTGGGTTTTTAACAGATAAAATGACTTTGTCTAATCCTTTTTCGGTTAAATATTTCATCGCAGAACCAGCTTCACCAACACCCGGAAAAATAACTTTATCGGCATTAAGTATCGTTTCAGCATCATCTGTAATA